>NZ_JBEZJZ010000023.1:0-97270 GCF_040651455.1 Streptomyces sp. NPDC048483 | reverse complement strand
GCCGCGGGTGGCCAGGGCCGGGGTGCCGATACGCAGACCCGAGGTCACCATCGGCGGCCCCGCCCCCCCCGCCCCCAGGTGGCGTGCGCGCGGGGACAAGCCTCGACGGCGATGTCGGGACACTGGCCGGGGCGGGCACGTGCTGCCGCCCCGGCACCGTTGACGGCGAGTGCCGGGCGGCAGAATCAACGAGCGCCAGGGCTACGCTCGGGCGCCAGATTGACCCGATCGGCGGTGCCGACTGCGGCCGGGCGTGGGCGCCGCCTATCGCGTCGCCCCAGCGCCGACCATCACGGCCAATGGCGCCCACGAAAAAAGGATCTGGCAGCTGTGCTGGCGGAGGTGGTCCAGCTCCGGGTAGCGCAGCTCGTGGTGCGGAGACAACGCGTTGGGCCAGCGCACGATTGCTACCTCTACCTCTACCTCGCCACGCTCCGCCATCTGGCGTACCCGCATCCAGCCGCCTCGCTTCTGCGGGACAGGCTCGCCGTACAGGTCTGTGATCGTGGTGACGATCCGCAAGGCATGCTTCTGAGCGAAGGCGTGACCTTCCTCGGTTGCCCGCTCCGTCGCGAGTGTGCTGGTCCCCGCCCGCTCGGCGCAGATGTAGAGCACGGCGGGCGTGCTGATGGTGCTCGGCGTCTCTTGTGGTGCAGTGCTGGTCATCGGGGCCTCTTCGTCAGTGGCGAGGTGGTGCGGCGATGCCTCAGACTCCGCCTGCAGCCGGTGCCATCGCCATGTCGCGCCCGGTGGCAGCTGGCTCTCCTTCAGGTGACAAAGGTGGCGCGCGAGTGGCGCCAACGTGTCATGTGTACGGGGGGTCTTGCGCTGCTTGTTGTGGAGCAGTTCCCCTTCAGGTGAGGGAACCATTGGCGCAGCTGCCGGATGACCAAGGAGCCGACATGAGCCAGGCGACTCGGACGTTGCTCAAAGTCTTGGTGGAACAACGCCGCTGGCGTTACGCGGACTTCGAGCGCCATTTAGGGCGTACGGCGGCTCAGGTGCTCGATGAGCGCGCCCGGAATCTCACGGTCTCCGAGTCGCAGTTCCGGCGTTGGACTTCGGGCAGGATCCAGACCCTCCCCGGGCCTCATACCTGCTTGGTGCTTGAGCACATGTTCGGTGTCGACGCCGCAGCTCTGTTCGGTCCGCCTCCCACGTCGGAATCACCCGCCCCCGCGTTCAACCTGGAAGACGAGATTGCCGTGACCGCACGTGACGCTCAGAGCGACGCCGGCGCCACCGCCGCTGAGTCCATCTCCGAAACAACCCTCGATCAGCTGCGTGATGACGTGATCTCGCTGGCACGCAAGTACAGCAGCACCCCGGCGTTCGACGTCTTCCGCGGAGCGAGGGAACTGCGAGAAGAGGCCGAGACGGAGCGGGACCGTACGCAGGTGCCTGCCCAGAAACAGGAATTGCTGATTCTCGCGGGCCAAGCGTGCGCGCTGCTCTCCACCGCGGCGTTCGACCTCGGGTCCCTCGATAACGCGAGGCGCCTTTCTCGCGCCGCCGCGCTGTACGGCGAGACAGCCCGGTTCGATCCGCTGCGGGCGTTCGCCGGCGGCACCCTTGCCTACCTCGCCTACTTCTCGAACCAGCCTGCCGAGGGGGCGCGCCTCGCACAGCGGGCTCAGATGTTCGCCGGTCTCGGCGATATCGCCCGTCGGCGGCTGGCAGCCATCGAGGCTCGCGCATTTGCGTACCTCGGTGACGTTCCCTCCGCACGACGGGCTCTGGACGCCTCACAGCAGGACGGACATGGCCTCACCGATGACCTCCATGACGAGGTGTCCGGTGAATTCGGGTTCACCGCCGAGCGGCTGGCCATGTCGAAAAGCTCAACATGCCTGCTGGTGGGAGACGGCGAGGGGGCCGAAGCCGCAGCCAAGCGGTCACTGGAACTCGCAGCCGCGAAGCCGCTGGCAGCCCGGTCCGTGCGCGTCGTCGGCGGGGCTGCCGCTGACCTGGCCTCGGCCCGGCTCCTCCGCGGTGACCTCGACGGAGCGGCCGAGGCCATGACGCCGGTGTGGGAGGTCCCGCGGGGACATCGGGCATCCGGTCTGCTGGCCCGTACGGCGCGGGTTCGGCTGGCACTGACCGCCTCCCGGTTCCGGGCTGCTCAGGCGGCGATCGAGCTGGGCGAGCGGATTGAGGATTTCACCCGCCTGTCCGCCGCCCATCAGCTCGGCATCGGCTCAGGGCCGCTTACGCCGTTGGAAGGCTGACCGCCTCAGGTCAGGCGATCGACTCCGAGGGCAGTGAGGGAAGCGACGATCTTCTCCTCCTTCTCGGGGGTGATGCCGTGCTGTGCCCATCGGGGATGGGGGACGGGGCGCCCGTCGGCCTGCAGCCACGCCCAGGTGTCCGCGATCGTCTCGCGCACAGGGCGGCACCGGAGGCCGGCTGCCACCGCCTTGGCGGAATCGACGGACCAGACGCCGGCGTGCGAACGCCACAAGGGCAGCTCCGTCCACTGCTTCACCTCATGCCGGATCAGATGCTCCGGGCTCGCCCACGCCAGGAGTCCGGCACCACCGGTCACCTCCAGGCACGCGGTCACAAAGCTGTCGAAGGTGATGCCCTGGGGGTGGGCCACGTTGTATGCGTCGGATCCGCCACTGACCGCCTGATCCAGGGCGAAGGCCGCCACGTCACGTACATCGACCGGCTGGATGCGCTGCTCCGCCGGTGCCGGGGCGAGGATCCGGCCGCCACGGTGCGCCCGGCCCAGCCACCAGGGAAGACGGCCGACGTACTCACCTGGCCCGAGGATGACCCCCGGCCGCAGGAACACCGCCCGGTCGCCGAACGCCTCGGACACCGCGCGCTCGCCGCCGGACTTCTGGAAGCCGTACTTCGTCGGGGAGCCGTCCGTGCCGGTGTAGCCGTACGTCTCGTCGGCGTCCGGCGGACACTCCAGAAGCTCGGAGTCCTCCCTGAGCGGATGGTGCGGCCAGCCCGCGTATACGGACACGGTGGAGATGTGCACCCAACGGGCCGCCTGGTCGCGCAGGGCTTCTGTGGCGAGGAGTACGTGCCGGGGCGGTAGGTCGGAGCTGGAGGTGTCGATCACGGCATCCCACGGGCCGTTCCGGGCCAACCGGTGCACGTCCTCCGACGATGTCCGGTCCCCGCGGACACGCTCCGTCCCCGGTGCATCCGGCCCCGAGCGCCCGCGGTTGAACGTCGTCACATCCCAGCCGCGCCGTACGGCACCCGCGACGATCTCTCTGCCCAGGAACCACGTACCGCCCAGCACCAGGATTCTCATGGCCTCTGATCCTGCCATCGCACCCGCTCGGCCTCACCCCCTTCTCTCAAGCCCCGCCCCCACCCCCTTGCCCCCGCCCGTTAGGCTCGGCGGCAGGCCGTCGCGATCCGTGGGCGCGAGTCGCGGCGAATCACAGGAGGATTTTCTATGTCCATCCCGACTGTCGACGTCGTCTACACCGCCGTCGCCACCGCTGAGAACGGCCGCGACGGCCGCGTCGCCAGCGACGACGGCAAGCTCGACGTGGTTGTCAACCCGCCCAAGGAGCAGGGCGGCAGCGGCGCCGGCACCAACCCCGAGCAGCTCTTCGCGGCCGGCTACAGCGCCTGCTTCCAGGGTGCGCTCAGCGTCGTCGCCCGCCAGGAGAAGCAGGATGTCTCCGGCTCCCGTGTGACCGCCAAGGTCGGCATCGGCAAGACCCCGGAAGGCGCCTTCGGCCTCACGGTCGAGATCTCCGCCTCGATCCCCAACGTCGATGCGGACACCGCCAAGGCCCTGGTGGAGAAGGCGCACCAGGTGTGCCCGTACTCCCACGCCACCCGCGGCAACATCGAGGTCAAGCTGACCGTCGCCTGACGCGTCCGGCGCGCCTGCCGCAGAGCCCGAAACCGAGGCCGCACCCCAGCGGGGTGCGGCCCTCGGCCATGAGGCAGGCCACTCACTGTGACGCAGGTCACCTTCGCGATGACTTGACCGCACCGCCGTGTAATCGATTACGTAGGGCCTCGCGCAGGGCCACGGAATCGATTACACAGACGGATTCGATGACCCGCCGGTCCCGCGACGGGCCGGCCACGCAACCGGCCGGTTCCGCAACGAGGCGGACCGCACGAAGAGGACGGCAACGGCGCCATGGCGAACATCAAGGATGTGGCAGAGCGGGCGGGAGTCTCCGTCGCCACCGTCTCCCGGGTCCTCAACGGCCACAGCCCGGTCGCCGAGACCCGCGAACGGGTGCTGGCGGCCGTACGGGAGCTGGGCTACCGCCCCAACAACGTCGCCCGCGCCCTGCGCACCGCCCGTACCGGCGCGCTCGGCCTCATCATCAGCGACCTCACCAACCCCTTCTTCACCGAGCTCGCCGACGCCGTCGAGGACGAGGCCCGCAGCCTCGGCTACAGCCTGGTCATCGGCAACGCCGGCGAGCGCGCCGAGCAGCAGGACGACTACATCCGCACCCTGCTCGACCGCCGGATCGACGGCCTGCTGGTCAGCTCGGCAGGCACCGGCTCGGCGATGCTCACCGAGGTCGTCGACTCCGGCACCCCGCTGGTCCTCCTCGACCGCACCGTCCCCGGCATCGACGCCCCCTGCGTACGCGCCGACGGCCGCACCGCGATGACCGACCTCGCCGCCCACCTCGCCGCCCTCGGCCGCCGCAGCCCCGCGATCATCGTCGCCCCGGCCGGCACCCCCACCGGCGAGGAGCGCCTCGACCTCTTCCGTACGGCGCTGGCCGCCCACGGCATCGCCCTGCCCGACGAACGCGTCGGCGCCACCCCCGACCTCCAGCACACCGGCGGCCGCCGGGTGATGAGTGACCTCCTCGACCTGCCGCAGCGGCCGGACGCGGTGCTCGCCACCGACAACCTGATGGCGCTCGGCGCGATGGACGAGCTCAAGGCGCGCGGGCTGCGGGTGCCCGACGATGTGGCGCTGGTGTCCTACGACGACGTGCCCTGGTTCGCCCACACCGACCCGCCGCTGACCGTCATCGCCCAGCCCACCCGCGAACTGGGCCGGGTCGCCGTCCACACCCTGCTGGCGCGCATCGAGGGCCGCCCGGCCGACTCGGTGCTGCTGCCCGCCCGGCTCGTGACCCGCCGCTCCTGCGGCGAGCCGCCCGCCCCCTGACCCAGCCGTACGAGCAACCGGACCCCGCAAGGAGGAGAGGGCACGTATGACCGGCGTCAACGACGACGTACCCGGCGGCCGCGAACTGCTGCGCGTGGAGGGGGTGACCAAGTCCTTCCCGGGCGTGCGCGCGCTGGACGGCGTGGATCTGAGCCTGCGCAGCGGCGAGGTGCATGTTCTGCTCGGCGAGAACGGCGCGGGCAAGAGCACGCTGATCAAGATGCTCGCCGGCAGCCACCGCCCCGACGCGGGCCGCATCCTGGTGGACGGCGAAGAGGTCACCATCCGCTCCGCGCAGGACGCCGAACGCCTCGGCATCGCCACCATCCACCAGGAGTTCACCCTCGTCCCCGGCCTGACCGTCGCCGAGAACCTCTTCCTGGGCCGCCAGCCGCGCACCGCCCTCGGTCTCATCGACAAGAAGGCCATGCGGGCCCGCGCCGCCGAACTCCTGCGCCGGGTACGCCTCGACATCCCCCCGGACACCCCGGTCGCCGAACTCGGCATCGCCCGCCTCCAGATGGTGGAGATAGCCAAGGCGCTCGGCCTCGACACCCGCGTCCTGATCATGGACGAGCCGACCGCTGTCCTGACGTCGGAGGAGATCGAGACCCTCTTCGCGATCGTCCGCGAACTGCGCACGGCCGGCGTCGGCATCATCTTCATCACCCACCACCTCGAGGAGATCGGGGCCCTCGGCGACCGCGTCACCGTCCTGCGCGACGGCCGCTCGGTCGACGAGGTGTCGTCCGCCACCCCCCAGGACGAGCTGATCCGCCTGATGGTGGGCCGGGACATCGCCGAGCAGTACCCGCGCAAGCGGCCCAAGGAGCCGGGCGCGCCCCTGCTGCGCGTCCGCGGTCTGACCCGCAACGGTACGAAGGCGAGGCCCGTTTTCGAGGGCATCGACTTCGAGGTCCGCGCCGGTGAGGTGGTGGGCCTGGCCGGGCTGGTCGGTGCCGGCCGTACCGAGGTCGTCCGGGCGATCTTCGGCGTGGACCGCTACGACTCCGGCACGGTCGAGATCGACGGCAAGGCGCTGGCCCGCGGCGACGTACGGGCCGCGATGCGCGCCGGGCTCGGGCTCGTCCCGGAGGACCGCAAGGCACAGGGCCTGCTCCTGGACGCCTCCCTCCAGGACAACCTCACCCTCGCCCGCCTCGACCGCGACACCCGCGGCGGCCTGGTGGACCGGGTCGCACAGCGGCGCGAGGCGGCCGGCGTCGCCGCCCGGCTGAAGGTACGGATGAGCGGGCTCACCCAGCACGCCCGGACGCTTTCCGGCGGCAACCAGCAGAAGATCGTCATCGGCAAATGGCTGCTGGCGGACACCAGGCTGCTGATCCTCGACGAGCCGACGCGCGGCATCGACGTCGGCGCGAAGGTCGAGATCTACCGGATCGTCAACGACCTGACGGCGGCCGGCCGCGCGGTGCTGATGATCTCCAGCGATCTGCCCGAGGTGCTCGGGATGAGCGACCGGGTGCTGGTGATGTCGCAGGGCCGGCTGGCCGGTGAGCTGACCGCCGAAGAGGCCACCCAGGACGCCGTGGTGGAACTGGCCGTCCGGGCACCCGCACAGAACACCCACGAGAGCGCGAGGGAGGGCTTTGATGTCCGCTGAGACGAAGGCGGTGGCCGCCGCGGAGGCGGCAGTACGGGCGCCGGACCGGGACGGCCCCGGGCAATGGCTGAACCGGGCGGTCCTCAGGAACGGCCCGCTGGGCGGCCTGATCGCCCTGGTCGTCGTCATGGCGGTGCTCTCCCGGGACTTCCTCAACGGCCAGAACCTCCTCAACGTCGGCGTCCAGGCATCGGTCACCGCGATCCTCGCCTTCGGCGTCACCTTCGTGATCGTCTCGGCGGGCATCGACCTGTCCGTCGGCTCGGTCGCCGCTCTCGCCGCCGTCGTCGTGGCCTGGGCGGCCACCGACCAGGGCCTGCCCGTCTGGATTGCCGTACTGCTCGGCCTCGCGGTCGGCGTGGCGGCCGGTCTGGTCTCCGGCGCGCTGGTGGCGTACGGCAAACTGCCCGCCTTCATCGCCACGTTGGCGATGCTCTCCGTCGGCCGCGGCCTGGCCCTGGTCATCTCCGGCGGCTCACCGATTGCCTTCCCCGGCCCGGTCGCCGCGCTCGGCGACACCCTCGGCGGCCGGCTGCCGGTCCCCGTACTCGTCATGATCGTGATGGGGCTGCTCGCCGCGCTGATCCTGGCCCGTACATACTCCGGGCGCGCGATGTTCGCGATCGGCGGCAACGAGGAGGCGGCCCGCCTCTCCGGCATCGACGTGCGCCGCCGCAAGCTCGTCGTCTACGCGCTGTCCGGCCTGTTCGCCGCGGTCGCCGGCATCGTCCTGGCGGCCCGGCTGACCTCGGCCCAGCCGCAGGCCGCCACCGGCTACGAGCTGGACGCGATCGCCGCCGTCGTCATCGGCGGGGCGAGCCTGTCCGGCGGCTCCGGCAAGGCGTCCGGCACGCTCATCGGCGCGCTGATCCTCGCCGTTCTGCGCAACGGCCTCAATCTGCTGAGCGTCTCGGCGTTCTGGCAGCAGGTGGCCACCGGGCTGGTCATCGCGCTCGCCGTCCTGCTGGACACGCTGCGGCGCCGGAGCGCGCGATGAGGGCCCGGATCAGGACGGCGCTGGCGGCCGGGCTGGCCGCGACCTTCGCCCTCGGGACGGCCGGCTGCGACCGCGGCGGCAACACGGACCTGGGGCTCGCCCTCTCCACGATGAACAACCCGTTCTTCGTCGGTATCAAGGAAGGCGCGCAGGCCGAGGCCGACGCCCGCGGCCTGCACCTGAACATCACCGACGCGCAGAACGACCCCACCCAGCAGATCAACCAGATGGAGACGTTCACCAGCCAGAACGTCAAGGCGGCCATCATCAACCCGGTCGACTCCGACGCCGCCGTCCCGGCCGTCGGCGTCGCCAACCGCGCGAACGTCCCGGTCATCTCCATCGACCGTGGCGTCAACGGCGGCACGGTCGGCTCGACCATCGCCTCCGACAATGTCGCCGGCGGCCGCCTCGCCGCCCGTACGCTGGCCCGATCCCTCGGCGGCAAGGGCAAGGTGGCCTTCCTGGAGGGGCAGCCCGGCACCTCCGCCGCCCGCGAGCGCGGCAAGGGCTTCGAGGAAGGCATCAGGAAGTACCCCGGCATCGAGGTCGTCGCCCGGCAGCCCGCCGACTTCGACCGCACCAAGGGCATGGACGTGATGTCCAACATGCTCCAGGCGCACCACGACATCGCCGGGGTGTTCGCCGCCAACGACGAGATGGCGCTGGGCGCGTCCAAGGCGCTGGGCGGCCGCTCCGGCAAGGACGTCAAGGTGGTGGCGTTCGACGGCACCCCGGACGGCGTCACGGCGGTCCGCAGTGGCACCCTGACCGCCACCGTCGCCCAGCAGCCGCAACTCCTGGGCAAGCAGGCCGTGGACTGGGCGCTGAAGGCCGCCCGCGGTGAGAAGCTGCCGCGGACGGTCAAGGTGCCGGTGGTGCTGGTGACGGCGAAGAACGCCGCAAAGTTCGGGACACATGGGTGAGCCGGGCGCACAGGTGAGGGTGAGTGGGGCAGATGAGTGAGATGACGGACAGGAGAGAACGGCGCATGTACGACGTCCTGGTGGTCGGCTCGGCCAACGCGGATCTGACGGTACGGGTGGTCCGGCGGCCCGGCGCGGGCGAGACCGTGCTCGGCACCGACCTGGTCGAATCGGCCGGCGGGAAGGGCGCCAACCAGGCGGCCGCCGCGGCCCGGATCGGCGGACGGACCGCCCTGCTGGCACGGGTCGGCGGCGATGCGTTCGGCGAACTGCTGCTGAACGCCCAGCGCGACGCGGGCACCGATGTCGCGCCGGTCATCGTGGACGAGGCGGCCCGCACGGGCACCGCGATGATCATTGTCAGCCCGGACGGCGACAACAGCATCGTCGTCTCGCCCGGCGCCAACGCCGCCCTCACCCCGGCCGATGTGGCCGCCGCGGCGGACGTCATCGCCGCGTCCTCGGTTCTCTCCCTCCAGCTGGAGATCCCGATGGAGTCGGTACGGGCCGCCGCCGCGGCCGCCGAGGACGCCGGCACCCGCGTCGTCCTCAACCCCTCCCCGGCTCCCGAGGCGGCCCTGGCGCCCGGACTCCTCGCCGTCGCCGACCCGTTGGTGGTCAACGAACACGAGGCGCGGCAGCTGTCCGGCCGCACCGACGGCAAGCCGGGGGAGTGGGCACAGGCGCTGCGCGAGAAGGGCGCCCGCTCGGTGGTGGTCACCCTCGGGGGAGAGGGCGCGCTGGTGCTGGACGCCTCCGGGGTGACCGAGGTCCCGGGCGTACGGGTCAGGGCCGTGGACACCACCGGCGCCGGCGACGCCTTCACCGGCGCCCTCGCCACCCGCCTGGCCCGCGGCGACGCCCTCCCCGACGCGGCCCGCTTCGCCGTGCGGGTCGGCGCCGCCGCGGTCACCAAGCCGGGCGCCCAGCCGTCCTACCCGACGTCGGCGGAGCTGGACGCGCTGCTGGGGGGATGAACGGGGCTGCGGGGCGGCCGGCTCGGCCCGCTCCGGGGCCGCTCCGGGCCGGCCCCGGGCCGCGTCATCGGGGGTCCGGCTCCTTGGCCCCGTACAGGGCATGCTCCGCCCCGGTCATCAGCGCCCAGTAGCGGTCGCCGTACGACCAGTGCCACCACTCGGTCGGGTAGTTGACCAGGCCCGCCGAGGCCAGCGCGGCGCTCAGCACCCGCCGGTTGGCACGAGCGGCGGGCGTCAGGTCCGGGGCGGCGGTGTAGCAGGCGCCGTCGCTCTCCTCCGGGGAGGCATTGATCGGCGTCCCCATGTCGACATGTCCCCCGTCCGTGGTGACGAGGGTCAGATCCACCGCGCCGCCCGCGCTGTGCGGTGCGATGTCCGGCGGGGACACATACCGGCTGGCGGCCTGGTGGACGCGGGCCGCGTCCCAGTCCGGGTGCGCGGCCCGCAGTTCGTCTGCGTACTCCTCGAAGTAGCGGCGCTGGAGCCCCGGCGGCCGGTAGCCCTCGACGACCTCCAGCCGCAGCCCGTCCGGCAGCGCCTCCTGCGCCGCCAGCAGCCGCCGCAGCACCCCCTCGCGCAGCAGGGCGAAGGCGCCCCGTTCGTCGTACCGCCCCTCGGCCACCAGCAGCGCGGGCGCCGCGGTCCGTACGTCCACCAGGGCCTCGCCGCACTCCTTGACCGCAATCGCGGCGATCTCGGGGTCGGCCATCAACGTGATCTGGTCCCGTACATCCGTCAGTACCAGATCCGAGGAGCCGTCGGCCGCCGCCACCTGCTCCCCACTGGGCAGCCAGGCCCCGCTGCGCCCGCAGGCCGGACCGGGACTCCCCACCCCCACCCCGTTGGCCAGCAGCACATGCAGCCCGTTGTCCCGCGCCAGGTCCGCATACCGCGCCACCCGCTGTGCCGCCCCATGGAACGCACTGGCCAGATATACCCGGCACCCGTCCGCGACGGCCCGCGCCGCGACCTCGGGGAAATTGTTGTCGTTGCAGGTGGCGAGCGCGAACCGCACCCCGCCCAGCGTGAACCGGCCGTCGGCCGTCCCCGCCGTGAAGACTGCGTTCTCACCGTTCTCGTCCTCGAACAGATGCCGCTTGTCGTAGCGGGTGAGCAGCCGGCCGTCGGGCCCGTGGACGAACGAGGCGATGGTGGGCGCGGACCCGTCGGCCGACCGCCCCACCGCGTTCACCACGGCGCCGACCCCGGACGCCCGGCAGGCCTCCCGTACGGGCGCCAGGCGGGCGTCATCAGGGGTGACCGCCGACCCCTCCGGATCGCCGGCTATCGCCGCCAGGTCGTAGTGCGTCAGCGCGAGTTCGGCAAAGACCACCAGCCCGGCGCCGCGCCCGGCGGCCTCGGTGATGAGCGCGGCCATCCGCGCGGCATTGGCATCGATGTCACCCGGTACGGAAGCCAGCTGTGCGGCAGCAATGATCATTCGGCCATGATGCCCCGGGTTCAGGAGATCCGTGCCCCGAGCCGACGCGGGATACCGATACTGGAGCCGACCACAAGTCGATCAACGCCGATCGCACACCGATCACCGTACGGGGGACATCCGTTGAGCTCCGAAACCGGCATACCGGCCCACACCGACAAGCCCACGGGGGCACAGGCACCGGACGCCGCCCCCACCACCCGCCGGCCCCGCCTCCGGCGCGACCTCTCCCTCTCCGCCGTACTGGCCGGCTTCGTCGCCGTCGTCGTCTCCTACTCCGGCCCGCTGGTCATCGTGCTCGCCGCCGCGTCGGCCGGACATCTGACCACGGCCCAGACCACGTCCTGGATCTGGGCCATCTCCCTCGGCAGCGGCCTGACCTGTCTGGCCCTCAGCCTGCGGACCCGGATGCCGGTCATCACCGCCTGGTCGACGCCGGGCGCCGCCCTGCTGGTGACGAGCCTGGGGGCCTACTCCTACCCGGAGGCCGTCGGGGCGTTCCTCGTCACCGGCGTGGTGATCACGCTCGTCGGGCTGACCGGAGTCTTCGGATGGCTGATGCGGCAGATACCCCCGGCGGTGGTCTCCGCCATGCTCGCCGGCATCCTCTTCTCCTTCGGTACGGGCGTGTTCACTTCGCTCCGCACCGCCCCGCTGATCGCCGGGGCCGTCCTGCTGGCCTACCTCCTGGGCAAGCGGTGGCTGCCCCGCTACGCCGTACTCCTGGCCCTGGTCGCGGGCGTGGCCTCGGCCGCCGCCACCGCACGGCTGCACGTCCACCTGGACCACATCGAGCTCGCCCGCCCCCACTTCACCACCCCCGCCTTCTCCGTCGCCTCCCTCATCGGCATCGCGGTCCCGCTGACCCTGGCGACCCTCGCCTCACAGAACGCCCCCGGCATCGCCGTCCTCACCGCCTCCGGCTACCGCCCCCACGACCGCCTGCTGATCGGCTCGACCGGCCTGGTCTCCACCGCACTCGCCCCGTTCGGCTCCCACGCGATCAACCTCGCGGCCATCACCGCCGCCATCTGCACCGGCCCCGAAGCACACCGCGACCCCGCACGCCGCTATGTCGCGGGCGTCGCCTCCGGAGCGTTCTACCTCCTCATCGGGGCCTTCGGATCGACCCTTGTGGCCCTCTTCGCCGGCCTGCCCAAGGAGCTGGTCGCCGCGCTGGCAGGCGTCGCCCTGTTCGGCGCGCTGGCCGGCGGCCTGACCGGCGCCGTCAAGGAGGAAAAGGACCGCGAGGCCGCCTTGATCACCTTCCTGGCCACCGCCTCCGGGGTCAGCCTCTTCGGCATCGGATCGGCCTTCTGGGGGCTGGTGTTCGGCGTTGCCGCGCATCTGGCGCTGCGGGTCCGGCGCAAGGACCCGGCCGGCCGCTCCTGACGGCGTCGGCCCCGGGCCTCACACGGCCGGGCCCGGCCCCGTCCCGTCGGCGGCCCCGGTCCGCGGCCCGGGGAACGCCTGCCGGTACGCGCTCGGCGAGACCCCGACCTGCTTGAGGAAGTGGTGGCGGAAGTTGTTCGCGGTCCCCAGTCCGCACAGTGCGCCGATCCGCTCGACCGGCAGATTGGTGGACTCCAGCAGTGCCTGCGCCCGCCCGATGCGCTGGTTGAGCAGCCACTGCAGCGGGGTGGTGCCGGTGGCCGCCTGGAGCCGCCGGTAGAAGGTCCGCGGGCTCATCGCCGCCCGCCGGGCCAGGTCCTCGACCGTCAGCGGGCGGTCGAGCCGGTCCAGCGCCCAGGCCAGTACGGGCCCCAGGCCCCCCTCGTCCGACGCGGGCACCGAGAAGTCGATGAACTGGGCCTGGCCGCCCGGCCGGTGCGCGGGCACCACCATCCGGCGGGCCAGCTGATTGGCGACCTGCGCGCCGAGGTCGCGGCGGACCAGATGCAGACACAGATCGAGCCCGGCGGTCAGCCCGGCGCTGGTGAGCACATCGCCGTCGTCCACATAGAGCACGGAGTCGTCGACCCGCACCTTCGGGTAGCGCCGGGCGAGCGGGCCGGTGTGCATCCAGTGGGCGGTGGCCCGCCGGCCGTCGAGCAGCCCGGCCTCGGCGAGCGCAAACGCTCCGGTGCACAGCGAGACCATCCGGGCGCCCGCCTCATGGGCCCGGCGCAGCGCCTTGACCAGCTCCGGGTCCACCGGCCGGCCGTCCTCGACACAGGCGTCCGGCACCGAGCTGATGATCACCGTGTCCGCGTCGGCGAGATCGTCGAGGCCGTAGTGCGTCCGTACGGCGAGCCCGAACTCGGCCCGGTCCCCGTCCTGTTGGTCCCCTCGGCTGCCGCACAGCCGCAGTTCGTACCAGGGGTCGGCCAGATCGGGCTGCGGCTTGCCGAACACCGTGCACGGGATGCTCAGTTCGTACAGGTCCCAGGAAGGGACCCCGATGTCCTCCGGGACGACCACGGCGACTGATCCGGCGCTCATGCGCCGAGGGTAGAACAGCGCGGCCCGGCCCTGGCAGGAATTTGGTGGCAGCGGGCACTCCGGTCACTGTCCCGGCGCGCTGCGCGCTGCAAATGTGGTCCGTACGTGATCAACCGCCACCGGGCGGAGGGATCAGGCATACACGCCGTACAAGGGGATACCGCATGCATTCCGCACAGGAGACCGCGACCGTCCGTGAGCCCGTAACCGTCATCGGACTGGGACAGATGGGCTCGGCGCTCGCCGCCGCGCTGCTCGACCACGGCCACCCGACGACCGTATGGAACCGCTCGCCGGAGAAGGCCGGACCGCTCGTCGCCCGCGGCGCACGCCTGGCCGCCACACCGGCCGAGGCGGTGGCGGCCGGCTCGCTGGTCATCGCCTGTGTGCTGGACTACGAGGTTCTGCACACGCTGCTGGACCCGCACTCCGACGCTCTCGCGGGCCGGACGCTGGTCAACCTCACCTCGGGCTCTCCCGAGCAGGTCCAGGAGGCCGCCGCCTGGGCGGCCGCGCGGCGCGTCGCCTACCTGGACGGCGCGATCATGACCACTCCGCCGGGCGTCGGCACCCCCGAGGTGATGATCCTCTACAGCGGCTCACCCGAGGTGTTCGCCGCCCACCGCCCGGCGCTGGCCGCGCTCGGCGACCCCCTGCACCTGGGCTCCGAACCGGGGCTCGCCGCCCTCTACGACGCGGCCCTGCTCAGCCTGATGTGGGCGGCCCTGACCGGCTGGCTGCACGGCACCGCGCTGGTCACCGCCGAGAAGAGCGCGGCAACGGACTTCACCCCGATCGCGGTCCGCTGGCTCGGCGCCATCGGCGGATTCTTCGCCACCTACGCGCCCCAGGTGGATGCCGGCCGCTACCCCGGCGACGACGCCACGGTCGACGTCCAGATAGCCGCGATCGACCACGTCCTCCACGCCGCCGCGGCCCGCGGCATCGACAATGCCCTGCCGGAACTCCTCAAGTCCGCCATGGAGCGGGCCAGGAAGGCGGGCCACGGACGCGACAGCTACGCGAGCGTGATCGAGGTGCTCAGGGACCCCCAGGTCCCGTAGCGGGCGGATGCGGGCCGCCGCTCGCGTCCTCCTGGAGCATCGCCACGAAATCCCGGAACGCCCCCGGCATGTCCACGTTCTCCGGGTCCAGCAGCCACTGCAGCTGCAGCCCGTCCATCACGGCGACCAGCAGCGGAGCGGCCCGTTCCGGGGTCAGACCGCCGGGCAGCGTGCCGCCGAACTCGGCGCGCAGCGCGGCCGCCATCGATTCCCGTACGGCGCGGAAGCGGGACTCGAAGAAGGCGCGGGCCGGGTGGTCCTCGGTGACGCTGTCGGCGGACAGGACCGTATAGGTCTGGACGATGCCGGGGCGGGTGGCGTTGTAGTCGACGAGCTGGGTGAGGCTCTCGGTGCGCCAGGTGCCGGCGGCCGCCGCGGCCGAGGAGGCCAGATCCCAGCGGTCGCGCGCCTCCAGGACGGCGACCAGCAGGAGTTCCTTGGTGGGGAAGTGGTGCAGCAGCCCCTGCTGGGTGAGCCCGGCGCGTTCGGCCACGGCCGCGAGGGAGGTACGGCGGTAGCCGCGCTCGGAGATGAGCTCCATGGCGGCCTCCAGGATCGCCTCGCGCCGCTCCGCGCGCTGCGCCTGCCGCCCGCCGGTCCGGCGTGCGCCTTGATCTCGTGCAGTCACCGGCAGAGGGTAACTCCCCAGGACGAACCTCCCCGTGAGGATAACGGAATGATCACGTCACCTACCGTCCGCACGGTGAAGGGGTAAGGATTCGGCCAGGGGTCCGCCGGCGAATCCGCCGCGGAACTGCCACGGGATCCGTCCGTCCACTCAGGGAGCGCCGCATGACCGACCCGTACGAGCCGTACGACCGCGTTGCGGCAGGGGAGCAGGCGAGGGAACAGGCGGTGGAGCGGGCGCTGGCCGCGCTCGACCTCGACACCAAGGCCCGCTTGCTGTCCGGCCAGGACATGTGGACCCTGCCCGCCGTGCCCGGCATCGGCCTGAAATCACTGGTGATGTCGGACGGGCCGATCGGGGTGCGGGGCCGCCACTGGAGTGCCGAGGACCCCTCCGTGGCGCTGCCCAGCCCCACCGCGCTGGCCGCCACCTGGGACCCCGGCCTGGCCCGCCGGGCCGGCCACCTCCTCGCCCAGGAGGCCCGCCGCAAGGGCGTCCACGTACTCCTTGCGCCGACCGTCAATCTGCACCGCTCGCCCCTCGGCGGCCGCCACTTCGAGTGCTATTCGGAGGACCCGCTGCTCACCGGCGCGATCGGCGCAGGGTATGTACGGGGCGTCCAGGAGGGCGGCGTCGGCACCACCGTCAAGCACTTCGTCGGCAACGACGCCGAGACCGAGCGGTTCACCGTCGACAACCGCATCGCGGCCCGCCCGCTGCGCGAGCTCTATCTCGCGCCCTTCGAGCACATCGTCGAAAACGCCCGCCCCTGGGGCATCATGACGGCCTACAACCAGGTCAATGGCTCGACGATGACCGAGCACCGCCTTCTCGTACAGGACGTTCTGCGCGGCACATGGGGCTTCGACGGCGTCAACGTCTCCGACTGGACGGCGGCCCGCCACACGGTGCGCGCACTGCGCGGCGGCCTGGACGTGGCCATGCCGGGACCCCGTACGGTCTACGGCGCACCCCTCGCCGCGGCCGTCCGTGCGGGCAAGGTGACCGAGGCGGAGGTGGACGACGCGGTGCGCCGGGTGCTGCGGCTGGCCGCCCGTACGGGATGCCTGGCGGGAGCGCCGGCCGCCGTCGCCCCGGACGAGGTCCCACAGGGGATCGACGGCCCGGCGCTGGCCCGCGAGATCGCCCGCCGCGCCTTCGTGCTGCTGCGCAACGAGCCGGTGGGCGGGGCGGCGGACGGAGCGGCGGGCGCGGGCGGGGCGGCGGGCGCGGCGCGGCCCGGGATCCTGCCGCTCGACGCCACCGCGCTCCGCAAGGTCGCCGTCATCGGGGCGGCAGCCCGCGACGCGCGCGTCCTCGGCGGCGGCTCCGCCACCGTCTTCCCCGACCGGATCGTCTCCCCTCTGGAGGGCCTGCGCGCCGCGCTGCCCGACGACACCGAGATCACCTTCGCCCTCGGCGCCGACCCCCGCACCCGCGTCCCGCAGGCCCGCGAGGGCTTCACGCTGCGCGCCCGCTACCTCGCCGCGGACGGCCGACTCCTCGCCGAAACACCACAGTTCGACGGCAAGGTCTACGCCGTCGGCAGCTTTCCCGAAGGCGTCACCCCGCAGCACCTCCACACCGTCGAACTGACCGGCACCTTCACCCCGCAGGCCACCGGCAGCCACACGTTCGCCGTCTCCGGCACGGGCGCCCTGCGCCTGACGGTCGGCGGCCCGGCTGTCTTCGACGAGCACTGCGCGCCCGCCGGCAACGACCCCTTCGAGGACTTCCTGAACCCGGTGGAACGGCGCATCGCCGTACCGCTCACGGCGGGCGAGCAGATCGCGGTGACCCTGCGCTACGTCCCCCGCCGCACCGGCCTCGGTGAGGACACGGCCGCCCTGAACTTCGCCCTCGGGCACAGCGAACCGCAGCGCGACCCCGACGCCGAGCTCGACGAGGCCGTCCGTGTCGCGGCCGCCGCCGATGTCGCGATCGTCGTCGTCGCCACCACGGACGAGGTCGAGTCCGAGGGCTTCGACCGCAGCGACATCACGCTCCCCGGCCGCCAGGACGAGCTGGTCGGCCGGATCGCCGCCGCCAACCCGCACACCGTCGTGGTCGTCAACGCCGGCTCCCCGGTGGAACTCCCCTGGCGCGACCAGGTCCCGGCCGTGCTCCTGACGTGGTTCCCCGGCCAGGAAGCCGGCGCCGCACTCGCCGATGTCCTCCTGGGCACCCACGAACCCGGCGGCCGCCTCCCCACCACCTGGCCGGCCCGCCTCGAGGACGCACCGGTCACCGGCGTCACCCCGGCCGATGGCCAACTCCCGTACTCCGAGGGCATCTTCATCGGCTACCGGGCCTGGCAGCGACGCTCCGCCCGCTCCCCGCTGGCCCCCGCCCCCGCATACGCCTTCGGTCACGGCCTCGGCTACACCGACTGGGAGTACGAGTCACTGGACACCACCCCTGACTCGGTACGCGTACGGCTGCGCAACACGGGGCAGCGCCCCGGCCGTGAGATCGTCCAGCTCTACCTCGCCCCCAAGGGCGGCGAAGACACGGCCTCCACCGCCGTCGAGCGGCCGGTCCGCCTGCTGGCGGGGTTCGCCGCCGTCGAGGCCGGCCCCGGCGAGAGCGCGGAGGTCGAGATTCCGCTGCCGGGCCGCGCCTTCGAGATCTGGGGCGCCGCTGCCGAGGACCCGGCAGCGGCCGGAGGCGGAGGGCAGCACAGCGAACACACCGGCGGCTGGCACCGCATCCAGGGCGACTACCTCGTCGAGGCCGCCCACAGCATCGCCGACCGCCGACTGACCGCAGAGGTCACCGCCGTCTGACGCCGCAGGTCACCCCGTGGGACAGCTCCCCCCACACGCCGTCACCTCATACGCCGTCACCCACACGCCCTCACGGCGCCGCGGTCTCCACCGTCACATCCCCACCGCTCGTCTTCGCCGCTATCTTGTGCGCGGAGCCGCCGTCCGTCGGCACCGAGACCGTGCGGGTCCCGCCGCTGGTCGAGGCGTCCACCGCGTACGAACCCTTCGGCACGCGGATGGTGACGTCCCCGCCGCTGGTCTGCCCCGACACCTCGTCAGGCACCGCGGCCAGGGTGAGTTCCACGTCCCCGCCGCTGGTCTTGACCTTCGCCTTGCGCGCGGTGGAGTCCGCGACGGTGATGTCCCCGCCGCTGGTCTCCGCGGAGATGGGGCCGGAGGTGCCGCGCACCGTGACGTCCCCGCCGCTGGTGCGCAGATCGACCGCGGCGTTGCGCGGCAGCAGCACCCGGTAGGACACCTTGCACTGCTTCCCGGAGCCCGTGCACTCCTCGGCCTCGAGCGTGAGCCGGCCGTCCTTCACCGCATGCGCGGGGTGCGGCTTCTCGTCGTTGTACTCGTATTTCTCCGTGACCTTGACCGCGCCGCCGGCCGCTATCGGCACGATCTCGATGTCCCCGCCGTGCGTGGTCGCCTCCACGGCCGTGACCTTGCCGTCCACCGTGTAGGTACGCTGCGCCTTCTCCGTCGGGCCGAACGTCAGTGAACAGGCCGTCAGCGACGTGCCCGCCGCCAGCACGGCGCCGAAGAGAACAAGAGGAAGAGCGCGGAGCCGGGCCATGACGAAATCTCCTGATGCGGTCAAGGGAACCTTTCGTGATCCATCGTTCCGCCTCGCGCGCCCGCGCACGTCACCATTCGGGATGAACCAAGGCTCCCGCACCCCTACGGGTTTTCGGCCCGCAGCTAAGGGTTCCGGCCCGCGCGCTGCCGACGATGCCCGGGGAGGCGGTCACTGACCTGCGGGTTCCGTCGGCTCCGTCACGTACGGGGTCTCCCGGACGGCCGGGTGACGGTCCGGAACGCCAGCTCCGCCAGCTCCCGCTGCCCGCGCAGGCCCGGATGGAACCAGTCCCAGGTGCTCAGCTGACGCCCCGTGAAGCGGTAGTCGAAGACCGACCCGTCGAACCGGCACAGCGCGTCCTTGCGGCACACCCGCGCCAGCGCCCGGTTGTACGCCATCACCCGGTGCCGCACCTTCTTGCGCCGCCGCTCCGCCGTCTGCGTCAGATCGTCGGGATTGCGCAGCATCGACCCGCAGATCCCCAGCTTCCACACCTGCTTGCCGAGCGGGTTCTTGCGCCCCTCCGACCACAGCCGCAGCAGATCCGGCACCGCGGCGACATACACCTGGGTGCGCGGCAGGGCGCGCCGCAGTTTCTTCATCGACTGCTCGAAGCCGGCGCGGAAGGCGCGGGCGGAGGTCATCGCCCGTACATTGCTGCGGCAGGCGTCGTTCGCGCCGATCAGGATCGTGACCAGCTCGGGCCTGCGGGCGGCGGCGGCCGTGATCTGGTCGGGCAGTTCGCTCATCAGGGCACCCGTCCGGGCGTAGTTCCAGCTGCGCTTGGCGGGGTTCTTCACCAGCCGCCGGGCCAGGCTGTCGACCTTGGGGTTGGTGCCGGTGGCCCAGGAGGCCTCCGGGCAGTCGGACAGGACCGTGCAGGCGTCGAAACCGACGGTGATGGAGTCGCCGAGCGCCGCGAGGGAGCCGGGGTCGGTGCGCCAGACGGGCCCCGCCTTTGCGGCCGGGCGCTTGGTGGCCGGGCCGGGGCGCGGGTCGGCGGAGCCGCCGCCGCATCCGGCGAGGGTGAGGGCCAGGGCGGCGGCGACGGCGGCGGAGCGGGTGGCGAGGCCTGCGGAGCGGTGACGCCGAGGGCGAAACAGCCGGTCGATCTGCGTCATCCCCTGTCCCCTCCGGCGTGCGAGTGATATCTCTTCGGGTACCGACGGTACGTCACCCCTCGTCCGGCGCCGCGCGGTAGCTTTGCCCCGTGCCTGCCGGGCGGTGACGCAAAGTGGCATGTGCAGTCGGCACAGATAAATTACATCACGTCATTTCCTGTCCCTTTTGCGGCAAATTACGGCTAATGGTGTTTACTGTAGGTCACCTCGCATGCTGGTGCCGACGTGATCACTGGGGCAGAATGTCAGCTGTCCCGGCCGCAACCGGAACGGGCACGAGGCCGCTGGGGAAGGCGAACCTCGAACCGCACTGGAGGTCCCGGTGACGACACGTGGAGTTCTCTACGTCCACTCCGCTCCGCGCGCGCTGTGCCCGCACGTCGAATGGGCCGTGGCGGGCGTCCTCGGCGTGCGCGTCAATCTCGACTGGATCCGCCAGCCGGCGTCCCCGGGCACCTGGAGAGCCGAGTTCTCCTGGCAGGGCGAGGCCGGTACGGCCTCCAAGCTGGCCTCCGCCCTGCGCGGCTGGCATCTGCTGCGCTTCGAGGTGACCGCGGAACCCTGCTCCACCGCCGAGGGCGAGCGCTACAGTTCCACCCCCGACCTGGGCATCTTCCACGCCGTCACGGGCATCCACGGCGACATCCTCATCCCCGAGGACCGGCTGCGCGCCGCGGTCGCCCGCTCCGCCCGCGGCGAGACCGAGCTGGCCGCCGAGGTCTCCAAACTGCTCGGCAAGCCCTGGGACGACGAACTGGAGCCGTTCCGGTACGCGGGCGAGGGCGCCCCGGTGCGCTGGCTGCACCAGGTCGTATGACGCCGCCGCCCCGCTGTTGCCCTGGAGCGCGCTCCAAGGCCTAGCGTTCCCGGCATGGCTGATCTGGCTGACAACACTTCAGTAGCGGTGCTCGGCACCGGAATCATGGGCTTCGCGATGGCCCGCAACCTCGCCCGCGCCGGTCTGGACGTCCGCGCCTGGAACCGCACCCGCGCCAGGGCGGAGCTGCTGGCCGCCGACGGGATCCGTGTCACGGACACCCCCGCACAGGCCGTGGACGGCGCCGATGTGGTCCTCACCATGCTCCTCGACGGCCCCGCCGTCCTCGACGCCCTGCGCCGGGCCGCCCCGCAACTGGCGCCCGGCACCCTCTGGCTCCAGATGAGCACCGTGGGCACCGAAGCGTTCGCGCCGCTCGCGCAGTGTGCCCGGGAATACGGGCTCCACCTGGTGGACGCCCCCGTTCTGGGCACCAAGATGCCCGCCGAGAAGGGCGAGTTGACGATCCTGGCCGCCGGTCCGCTCGACGTACGGGAGCGTGCCGCCCAGGTCTTCGACATCGTCGGACGCAGCACCCGGTGGATCGGCGGCGACGGCAGGAGCGGCGCCGCCAGCCGCCTCAAGCTCGTGGTCAACAGCTGGGTGCTGACCCTGATCAACGGCGCGGGTGAAGCGCTCGCGCTCGCCAAGGGGCTGGACGTCGACCCGCGCGACTTCCTGGCCGCGGTCGAGGGCGGGCCGCTGGACGTGCCGTATCTGCGGATGAAGGCGGAACTGATCCTGGCCGACGACTACCCGGCGAGCTTCACGGTCTCCGCCGCCCGCAAGGACGCCCGGCTCATCGCGGAGGCGGCGGAGGAGTCCGGCGTACGGATCGATATGGCAGCGGCCGCCGCCGAGCGGTTCCGCCGGGCCGAGGAACTGGGCCACGGCGAAGAGGACGGCGCGGCCGCGTACTTCGCGAGCTTCGACGGCTGAGGGTCACGGCGGCATGCGAAAGGGCCCGCCGGTACGTACAACCAGTACAACCGGCGGGCCCTCAGCGCGTGCGTCAGACCGTACGGAACGCCAGGACGACGTTGTGGCCGCCGAAGCCGAACGAGTCGTTCAGCGCGGCGATCCGGCCCTCGGCGGGCAGCTTGCGGGCCTCGTTCTGGACGATGTCGCCATCCGCGTCGGGGTCGAGGTTCTCGACGTTGATCGTCGGCGGTGCCACCCGGTGGTACAGCGCCAGGATCGAGGCCACCGTCTCGACACCGCCCGCGCCGCCCAGAAGGTGACCGGTCATCGACTTCGTTGCCGAGACGGCCATGTGGTCGAAGTCGTCACCGAAGACCTTGCGCAGCGCCTTCAGCTCGGCCAGGTCGCCCTGCGGGGTCGAGGTGGCGTGCGCGTTGATGTGCACGATCTCGGCCGGGTCGAGGTCGTTGGAGTCGATGAGGTTCTGCAGCGCATGTGCGATGCCGTTGCCGGAGGGCTCGGGCTGCACGATGTCGTGGCTGTCGGCGGAGATGCCCTGGCCGACGGCCTCGGCGTAGACCTTGGCGCCGCGCTTGGCGGCGTGCTCGGCCGACTCCAGGACGATCACGCCGGCACCCTCGCCCATGACGAAGCCGTTGCGCCCGGCGTCGTAGGGGCGGGAGGCGCCCTGCGGGTCGTCGTTGGACTTCGACATCGCCATCATGTTGCCGAACGCGACGATCGGCAGCGGGTGGATGGCCGCCTCCGTACCGCCCGCGACGACGATGTCGGCACGGCCCGTACGGATCATCTCGATGGCGTAGCCGATCGCCTCGGAACCGGACGCACAGGCGCTGACCGGGGTGTGCACACCCGCGCGGGCGTTCACGTCCAGGCCGACGTTGGCGGACGGGCCGTTGGGCATCAGCATCGGCACGGTGTGCGGGGAGACGCGGCGGACGCCCTTCTCCTTGAGCACGTCGTACTGGCCGAGCAGGGTCGTCACACCGCCGATACCGGAGGCGATGACGGTGCCGAGCCGGTCGGGGTCGACGGAGGCGTCCTCGCCGGCCTTCGCGGTGAAGCCGGCGTCGGCCCATGCCTCGCGGGCAGCGATCAGCGCGAGCTGCGCCGAGCGGTCCAGCTTGCGGGCCTGCGCCCGGGGGAGAACGTCACCCGGGTCGACGGCGGCCTGCGCGGCGATACGGACCGGCAGGTCGGCGGCCCAGTCCTGCTCGAGGACACGCACACCGGAACGGCCGGCGAGCATGGCCTCCCAGGTGGAAGCGCTGTCGCCACCCAGCGGTGTGGTTGCGCCGATACCGGTGACGACCACGGTGCGATTGGTCGCGTTCACGGGAATTCTTACTCCACAGGTAGAGGGGTCTGAATCGACGGCGCCACCGCCAGGTGGCGACATGCGCGGGAGCTGGATCAGCCCTGGTGCTTGAGGATGTAGTCCGTCGCGTCGCCGACGGTCTTGAGGTTCTTGACGTCGTCGTCCGGGATCTTCACGTCGAAGCGCTCTTCGGCGGCGACGACGACCTCGACCATGGACAGCGAGTCGACGTCCAGGTCGTCGGTGAAGGACTTGCCCAGCTGGACGTCCTCGGTGGGGATCCCGGCGATCTCGTTCACGATCTCGGCGAGACCGGCGACGATCTCTTCCTGAGTGGCGGCCATGATGGCGCTCCTTCGGTCAATTAGGGGGAAACTGCGTTATTTACGGTGAAGCGATGAAGCTCTGTACAGCGACCGATACTTACGAATGCATGCGGTGCTGCGCAGATCTTGCCTAGGGGAGAGTAACGACCGTCGCGGCGTAGACGAGACCCGCCCCGAAGCCGATGACCAGCGCGGTGTCCCCGCTCTTGGCCTGCCCGGTCGCCAGCAGCCGCTCCATGGCGAGCGGAATCGAGGCGGCCGAGGTGTTGCCGGTGGTCTCCACATCGCGGGCGACCGTCACGCTCTCCGGCAGCTTCAGAGTCTTCACCATCGAATCGATGATCCGCATATTGGCCTGGTGCGGAATGAAGACGTCCAGGTCGTCCGGGCTGACTCCGGCCGCGTCCAGCGCCTGCTGGGCGACCTTCGCCATCTCGAACACCGCCCACCGGAAGACGGCTTGGCCTTCCTGCGTGATGGCGGGGTACCGGATTGCCTCGGGAGCGGTGCGCTCCTCGGGCCCGTCGCCGCCCGGCACCGGAGTGGTCCGGTACGCGTCCCAGGCGAGGGTCTGCTTGATGGTCTCGGACTTGTCGCCCTCCGAGCCCCACACGGTCGGGCCGATCGCGGGCTCCTTGGCGGGGCCGACGATCACCGCGCCCGCGCCGTCACCGAAGAGGAAGGCCGTCGCACGGTCCTCCAGGTCGGTCAGGTCCGAGAGCCGCTCGACGCCGATGACCAGGACGTACTCCGCGGAGCCGTCGGTCACCATGCCCTTGGCCAGGGTCAGTCCGTAGCCGAAGCCCGCACAGCCCGCCGAGATGTCGAAGGCGGCCGGCTTGCCCGCGCCGATGCGGTGCGCGATCTCGGTCGCGATCGCCGGGGTCTGCTTGAAGTGCGAGACGGTCGAGACGATCACGGCACCGATCTGCTCCGGCGCCAGACCCGCGTCGGCGATCGCCTTGCCGGCGGCCTCCACCGACATCATCGCGACGGTCTCCTCCGGGCCCGCCCAGTGGCGGGTGGCGATGCCCGAGCGCGAACGGATCCACTCGTCCGACGAGTCGATGTGCTTGAGGATCTCCTCGTTCGGCACAACACGGGTCGGGCGGTAGCCGCCGACACCCATGATCCGCGCGTACGGGGCACCCTTGGCAGGCTTGATCTTCGAGGTCATGCTCCTGGGTCTCCTTATTCGGCCGAGAGGTCGGCGACGGGAGAAGCGTGCTCGGCGATCAGCGTGCGGGCCGCGTCGAGGTCCTCCGGGGTCTTGAGCGCGAGGGTCTCCACACCGGGCAGCGCGCGCTTGGCCAGACCGACCAGGGTGCCGCCGGGAGCCGCCTCGATAACGGCGGTGACCCCGAGCTCCTTGAAGGCCTCCATGCACAGGTCCCAGCGCACCGGGTTGGCCACCTGGCCCACCAGCCGCCGCACCAGCTCCGGACCGAAAGTGATCACCTGTCCGTCCTTGTTGGAGACGTAACGGGTGTGCGGATCGGCGGGCGAGAGCTCGGTGACCGCGGCCTCGAGGGCCGACACGGCGGGCGACATGTGGTGAGTATGGAACGCACCGGCCACCTTCAGCGGCACGACCCGGCGGGTGCCCTCCGGCTTGTCCTCGGCCAGCGCGGCAATCTGCTCGGCGGTGCCCGCGGCGACGATCTGCCCGGCGCCGTTCACATTCGCCGCCGTCAGACCCAGCTTCTCCAGATGCGGCAGCACGACGTCCTGGTCGCCGCCCAGGAGGGCGGCCATACCGGTCTCGGAGACGGCGGCGGCCTCGGCCATCGCCAGCCCGCGGCGGCGCACCAGCTGCATCGCGGCACCGTCGGAGAGGGTGCCGGCCAGCGCGGCGGCCGCCAGCTCACCGACGCTGTGTCCGGCCGCGGCGCCCACCTGGCGGGAGACGTCCTCGCCGGTCGGGAACAGCTGACGGGCGGAGATCAACGCGGACGCCACCAGCAGCGGCTGCGCCACCGCGGTGTCGCGGATCTCGTCCGCGTCGGCCTTCGTGCCGTAGTGGACCAGGTCCAGGTCGATGGCGGAGGACCACTCACGGAGCCGGTCTTCGACACCGGGGAGGTCGAGCCAGGGGGTCAGAAAGCCGGGCGTCTGAGCGCCTTGGCCGGGAGCGACGAGTACGAGCACCCTCACACTCTCTCTTGCGGGAGGTCCCGTCCGCCCGTGGGGACAGGGACGAAGAACCATCGGGGGAATTGTTGGTGTCGGACAAAAGTCTAGGGCTGCGCCTCACCGTCAGCCAGACGCCCCAGAATCAGCGCGATACGCAGGGTGAACGCCGAGCGCACATCGGATGGTGACCATCCGGTGACGTCCGTCACACGTCGCAGCCGATAGCGCACGGTGTTGGGGTGTACGAACAACATCCGCGCCGCGCCCTCGAGGCTGCTCGCCTGCTCCAGATAAACGCTCAGCGTCTCCAGCAGCGCCGACCCCGCTTCTTCCAGCGGTCTGTAGATCTCCTCCACCAGCTGGGCCCGCGCGACCGGGTCGGAGGCCATCGCGCGCTCCGGCAGCAGATCGTCCGCGAGCACCGGTCGCGGGGCGTCCGGCCAGGCCGCGCAGGCCCGTAGCCCGGCGGCCGCGGCCTGCGCGGAGCGTGTCGCCGCCAGCAGGTCCGAGACCACCGGACCGGCCACCACGGGACCCGCCGCATACGGCCCGATCAGCGCCTTCGCCGCCTTGAGCGGATTGTCCGAACCGCCCGCGATCACCACCAGGCGCGACCCCAGCACCCCGGTCAGCACCTGCAGCTTGGCGTGCCGCGCGGCCCGCCGGATCGCCTCCACGGTCAGCTCGCTGTCCCCGTCGGGCGCCGTACCGAGCACCACACACACATGCTCGGGCGAGTTCCACCCCAGAGCCGCGGCCCGCGACACGGCCCCCTCGTCCGCCTCCCCGGAGAGCACCGCGTTCACGACCAGCGACTCCAGCCGGGCATCCCAGGCCCCCCGCGCCTCGGCGGCCTGCGCGTACACCTGGGCGGTGGCGAAGGCGATCTCCCGTGCGTAGACCAGCAGCGCCTCCCGCAGCACGGACTCGTCGCCCGGCGCCGCGACCTCGTCGATCGCGGACTCCATGACCTCGATCGTGGTGCGGACCATCTCCACGGTCTGCCGCAGCGTGATCGCCCGGGTCAGCTCGCGCGGCGCCGTACCGAAGACATCGGTGCTGATCGCCTGCGGGGTCTCCGGGTGCCGGAACCATTCGGTGAAAGCGGCGATACCGGCCTGTGCCACCAGGCCGATCCAGGAACGGTTCTCCGGTGGCATCGCGCGGTACCACGGCAGCGTGGCATCCATGCGGGCGATGGCCGCGGCCGCCAGTTTGCCGGACGACTTCTCCAGGCGGCGGAGGGTCGCGGTATGCGGGTGCGCGGCGCGCGAAGCGGGTTCAGACACGGGGACAAGCCTGCCCTATCGGGATGAGGGGGTGACGCGGCGGGGCTACGGTGGCGCCATGATTGAGGTGCGCAGAGGCCAGGAACGCTATCGGGGCGGCGATCCGGACGCCGGGATCGAGACATTCCACTCGTTCTCCTTCGGGCCGCATTTCGACCCGGACAACCTCCGCTTCGGCGCGCTGATCGCCTGCAACGAGGAGCGCCTCGCGCCCGGCGCCGGCTTCGACGAGCATCCGCACCGCGATACGGAGATCGTGACCTGGGTCGTCGAGGGCGAACTGACCCACCGCGACTCGGCCGGCCACGACACCACCGTACGGCCCGGTGACCTCCAGCGGCTCAGCTCCGCCGGCGGGGTCCGCCACATCGAGCGCAACGACGGCGCGGCCCCGCTCCGCTTCGTCCAGATGTGGCTGGCGCCCCTCTCCTTCGGCGGGGAGGCCGCGTACGAGGTGATACGCGGTATCGCCGACGGCACCCCCTACGCCCTCCCGCAGGCCGGCGCCATGCTCCACCTGCGCCACCTCGCCGCCGGCGAACGCACCGCCGTCCCTGATGCCGCGCGGGCGTACGTCCATGTCGTACGGGGGGCCGTACAGCTCGCCGCCGACCGCCTGGAGGCCGGCGACGCGGCGCGGATCACGGACGGGGAGGGCCTGGAGCTGCGGGGGCTGGAGGCCGCGGAGTGCCTGGTGTGGGAGATGGGGGCGGAGGTGGATTACCGGTAGGGGCGGCTCGGCCCGCCTCAGTGCAGCTCGGCCAGCACCGCGTCGGTCAGCAGCGGCCAGGCCTCGACGGCCCACGGGCCGAAGGCCCGGTCGGCGAGCGCGATACACGCCGCCCGCGCCTCCGGATCCACCCAGAGAAACGTCCCGGACTGCCCGAAGTGCCCGAAGGTGCGGGGTGAGGACGAGGCGCCCGTCCAGTGCGGCGACTTCCCGTCCCGGATCTCGAATCCCAGCCCCCAGTCGTTGGGCTTCTGGTGGCCGTAGCCCGGCAGTACACCACTCAGCCCGGGGTGGACCACCGACGTCGCCGCGGCCAGCGTCTGCGGCGCCAGCAACCGCGGCTGCTGCAGTTCGGCCGCGAAACGGATCAGATCGGCGACCGTCGAGACGCCGTCCTTGGCGGGCGAACCGGCCAGCTCGGTCGCATCCATGCCGAGCGGCTCGAGCACCGCCTCGCGGACGTACTCCGCGAAGGGGATATCGGTCGCCTTCGCGAGGTGATCGCCCAGCGCCTCGAACCCGGCGTTGGAGTACAGCCGCCGGGTCCCCGGCCCGGCCATCGTCCGCTGCTCGTCGAAGGCCAGCCCCGAGGTGTGGGCCAGCAGATGACGGACCGTCGACCCCTCCGGCCCGGCCGGCTCGTCCAGCTCGACGGCGCCTTCCTCGACGGCCAGCAGCGCGGCATACGCGGCGATCGGCTTGGTGACGGACGCCAGCGGGAATCGGTGCTCCAGCGGTCCACAGGAGCCGGCCACCGTGCCGTCGGCTCGTACGACGGCGGCCGCAGCGGTGGGCACCGGCCAGTTCTCGATCATCCGCAGGCTCTGCATGTCCCGAGCCTACGGGGTGCCCCCGCCCCTTCAAATTCCGGTCAAGTCTGGTCGTGATCGGCACTTGCTTGGAGTGCACTCAAGGTCTCTAGCGTTGGGGATGGTGAGGGAGGCGGGCGGCGATCGGGGCGCGGAGAAGTGCCACCGGCGGGCCGCCCGGCGACAGCGGCGTCCGGCGCAACGCCGGTCGGGCCACCACGCCGGACCGGGGAAATGGGGATACGGGGAATGACGGTCACGCAGAGCGAACCGATGACGGACGACGCGGTCGCAGCCGGCCTATGGGGCCAGGACCGGGACGGGGCCGGGGCGGGCCGCCCGGGGGTGCGGCCGGCCACACCGAACGGCTGCGGCACGGTGCTCACCCACCCGCGGCCGACCGGCCGCGACCGGTACACGATCAGCGAGGTCGCCGAACATACCGGTCTCAGCGCCCACACCCTGCGCTGGTACGAGCGCATAGGCCTGATGCCGCACGTGGACCGCACCCACACCGGCCAGCGCCGCTTCACCAACCGCGACCTGGACTGGCTGAACCTGGTCACCAAGCTGCGGCTGACGGGCATGCCGGTCGCCGACATGGTCCGTTACGCCGAGCTCGTACGGGAAGGCGACAGCACCTTCGCCGAACGCGAACACCTGCTGACCGCGCACCGCGAGGACGTACGGCAGCGGATAGCGGAGCTCCAGAGCACGCTGGATGTTCTCGACTACAAGATCGACATCTATGCCGACGCCCGGCGGGCGTCCGAAAGGTTCTGATTTTTCATGACTGGGGATTCCATGACCGGCAAGAAGATCGCAACGGTCGAGCTGGGCACCGGGGGCCCGCAGGTCGGCGTCCAGGGCCTGGGCTGTATGGGCATGAGTTTCGCCTACGGCCCCACGGACGCCGACGAGGCACGCGCCACCCTGGAGCGCGCCCTGGAGCTGGGCGTCACGCTCTACGACACCGCCGACGTCTACGGCATGGGCGAGAACGAAAAATTCATCGCCCCCTTCCTCCAGGCACACCGCGACGAGGTCGTGGTCGCCACCAAGTTCGCGCTGTCCATCGACCCGGCCGACCCCACCAAGCGCGCCATCCGCAACGACCGGCCGTACATCCGCGAGTGCGTGGAGGCCAGCCTGCGGCGCCTCGGCGTCGACGAGATCGACCTCTACTACATGCACCGCCGCGATGTGCACGTCCCCATCGAGGAGACGGTCGGCGCGATGGCCGAGCTGGTGGCCGAGGGCAAGGTCAAGCACCTGGGCCTGAGCGAGGTCACCGCCTCCGAACTGCGCGCCGCCCAGGCCGTCCACCCCATCGCCGCCCTGCAGTCCGAGTGGTCCCTCTTCAGCCGCGACGTCGAGGAGAGCGTGGTGCCGGCCGCGGCCGAGCTCGGTGTCGGCCTCGTCCCGTACTCGCCGCTCGGCCGCGGCTTCCTGACCGGCTCCTTCGTCAACGCCGACAAGGAGCTGACCTCCGACGACTTCCGCCGCCAGCAGCCCCGCTTCACCGGCGACAACGCGTCCGCCAACGCCGCCCTGCTGGAGCCGGTCCGCAAGATGGCCCAGGCCCATGACGCCACCCTCGGCCAGATAGCGCTGGCCTGGGTCCAGCAGCAGGCCACGGCGCTCGGCCTGGCCGTCGTACCGATCCCCGGTACCCGCAAGCGCACCCGCGTCGAGGAGAACGCCGGCGCCACGCGCATCCGGCTGACCGACCAGGACCTGGCCGTCCTGGAGCCCATCGCGAGCCAGGTGGCGGGCGCGCGCTATGCGGACATGACGTTCACGTCGGCGGGGAGGGAGTAGGCGCCGCGCGGCCCTGCGCGGGCCGGCCGCCGGCCTCAGCCCACATCGCCGTAGCGGCCCAGCACGATGGCGGCGAAATTACGGAGCGAGTCCGTGCCGGGGGCGAGATAGCCGGTGTGGCCCTCGGCCCGCTCGGCCGGGACGCGGCGGGCGCCGAAGGCGGGGTCGGTGGGGTCCTCACCGTGGCCCAGGCCCAGGAGTTCGACGTTCGGGATGTCGCCGATCCAGTCGGACGCGTCCCGCGCCGCCCACACCCGGGCCGAGGTGTGCAGCTCCGCCGTGCTGTCCCGCCGCATCCCGGGCGACGCGAAGACGATCAGGTCCGCGATCGCGCCACGGCCCACCTCCGGTACGGCCATCCCGCAGACCACCGAGCCATAGCTGTGGCACAGCACGGCGGGGGCCGGTACGCCGGTGGCGGCGAGGCCGGTCAGGAAACGGGCCAGCCGCGGCGCCCCGGCCTCGGCCAGCCGCCCGGTCGCGGCATCCGGACCGAGCCCGACCGGGGTGGTGTACCCGGCCCAGGCGACGACGGCGGTACGGGTGGCGGGCGCGGCGGCCGTCATCTGCCGGCGCAGCGACGTGGCCATGCCGGTCGGCGTGCCGTACGGGTCCGTCGTACGGTCGAAGGAACCCAGGTCGGTGTCCGAGCCGGGCACGATCACGGCGACGCGCTCGGCGGTGGTCATGTCCCCGTGGACCTCGGCCACTTGGCCCCGCCCGCGCGGGTCGAAGGCGAGGATGTGGCGCCCGGCCGTGATCAGGCCGGCGCAGCGTTTGGCCGCCTTTCTGGCCTGCCGGTGGTCCTGGAGGGTGCCGGCAGGGTCGGTGGCCCGGGCGAGCTGACGGTCCCGTTCCGCCTTCAATGCCGCGGAGTTGGCCTCATACCGCAGGGTCAGGGGCGCGCCGTCGAGGTTGCCGACGGTGAGCGGATGCCGGGCCGCGAGCGCGTGCCGCCGGGCGTCGGTCAGCGAGGCGAAGAAGCGGGCGACGGTGGCGGGGGCCGCGGTCGCCGGGTCCGGCATCGGCCGGCCAAGAGAGTGGTCCGCGCGCCAGGCGGCGGCGCCCGGCGCGGGTCCGGTAACGGCAGTCTGCGCGGAACCGGCCGCCCAGCCGCCGGTCCCGGCGGCAACGGCCACCGCGAAGGCGGCGGCAATGAGCGTGCGCTTGCTGCGGAGCGCGGCGGTTCGCAGCACGGACATGGTGGTGTCTCCCTCTTCCGGCATGTGACGGAGGGAAACGTAGGAAGCGGGTGCATGACGCGGCGTCACACCGCGGGGCCAACTACCGGGTGATACCTGGGTAGGGGGTACCCGCCACACTCGTCCTCAGGGAGGAGGAGAAGCGAGCGCTCCACGACTCGGTGCCGAGGCACCTGAGCTGCCGGGCCTGCCTGCCGCCCACCCGCACCTCCTGCCCACCCGCACCTCCCCCTCACCGCTCCCCAGGTGCCACCAGCCCCGACTCATACGCGAAGATCACGGCCTGCGCGCGGTCCCGCAGTTCCAACTTGGCCAGTACGCGGCCGATATGGGTCTTCACGGTCTGCTCGGCCAGAACGAGAGAGTCGGCGATCTCCCGGTTCGCGAGACCGCGGGCGATCAGCTCCAGCACCTCCGTCTCGCGCGGGGTCAGGCCGTTCAACCGCAGCGACGCGCGGCCCTTGCGCGGCGCCGGCCGCTGCCGGGCGAAGTCGGCGATCAGCCGACGGGTCACCGAGGGCGCGAGCAGCGCCTCGCCCGCCGCCACGACACGCACCGCGGAGATCAGATCGGCCGGCGGCGCATCCTTGAGCAGGAACCCGGACGCGCCCGCGCGCAGCGCCTCGTAGACATAGTCGTCGACATCGAAGGTGGTCAGCATCAGCACCTTCGGACGGTGGACGACCCCTATCGGCGGATCGAGCAGCTGACGCGCCGCCTCCAGCCCGTCCATCTCCGGCATCCGCACATCCATCAGCACCACATCGGGATGCACCCGACGGCTCAGCTCCACCCCCTGCACCCCGTCCGGCGCATCGCCGACCACATCGATATCGCTCTGCGCCGCGAGCAGCGCGGCAAAACCCGCCCGCACCATGGCCTGGTCATCGACGATGATCACCCGGGTCGTCATTCGGAGTCGGAGTCCTTCGCTGAGAGGGGAGAAGCGGGGGATGTGGGGGACGTGGGAGGAGACGGCGGAGAGGCGGGGGGCGCGGAAGCGGGTGGCGACGCCGGGGCCGACGGTGGCGCAGACGCAGGCCCCGCCAGCGGGAGCTGGGCCGCGACCCGGAACCCGCCGTCGGGCAGCGGCCCGGTGTCCAGTGAGCCGTCCACCAGCCGCACCCGCTCGCGCATACCGATCAGGCCGTGCCCGGTGCCGTTGCGCTCCAGCGGCGCGGACGGGGCGGGCGGCGCGGAGTTGACGACCAGTACGGTCAGCCGTGAGCCGTCTGCCGTGGCCGTCACCGACACACGGGTCTGCGCACCGGGGGCATGCCGCACCACATTGGCCAGCGCCTCCTGCACGATGCGGTACGCCGACAGGTCCACCGCCGGCTCCAGCACCACCGGCTCCTCGGGCAGCGCCAACTCGACCGGCACACCGGCCCGTACGGTCCCGTCGACCAGCTTGGGCAGCTGGCCGATCCCGGGCTGCGGGGCCTTCTCCGGCCCGCCGTCCCGCTCGGTCTCCTCGCTGCGCAGCACCCCCAGCAGCCGGCGCATCTCCGCCAGCGACTCCCGCGCGGTCGCGGCAATCGCCCCGAACTCCTCCTGGGCCTCCTTGGGGATACCGCTGATGCGGTAGGGGGCGCTGTCGGCCTGGACGGTGATCACGGACATGTGGTGGGCGACGACGTCATGCAGCTCGCGGGCGATACGGGTGCGCTCCTCCAGCAGCGTACGGCGGGCGCGCTCGGCCTCGCTGATGGTCTCCTGCTCCATCAACCTCCGCTGGGCATCGCCCCGTTCGCGCAGGGCGGCGCCCATCAGCAGCATCACACCGGAGAGCACGAAGAGCAGTACCCAGGTGCTGGTGATGCGCGGGGGAGTGAACGGCCCGGAGAGGATGCCGGCCGCTCCCGTCATCAGCCATACGGCGATGAGAGTACGACGGGGCTCACGCAGCGACAGTGCGAGCATCAGCACGAAATAGCCGATGATCACCGTGGGCGGCCAGGGCCAGGCGCGTTCCGCCACGCCGCCGACCGAGGTGAGGGCCAGGGCACAGATGACGTCCGCCGCGAAGATCACCCACCAGGCCTGCAGCGGCCGCGTCACCGCGAGCAGCAGCGGCACGGTCTGCGCGGTGGCCAGCGCGCCCGCCGGCCCGAGGTCCATGCCGTACTCGTTGCTGAGGAGATTGACGCCCCCCGGCAACAGGATGACGACGAAGACGAAGGCGACGAAGTAGGGAAGTCGGCGCAGCCAGCGATTCCGGCTCGAGTCGAAGAGGGGGATGCCGGGGTTGGTCGGGGTGCAGAGCGCGTCGGTGAGGACGTGCAGCGCCTGCCGCACGGCGCTCATCGTCCGGCCGCGGGTCGGCTCGCGCTCGGCGCCGCGGGTCGGCCCGCGTTCTGGGGTGAGAGATTGCTTCAACATCGCAGGATGAATGTAAGCGGACCATTCTGGCCGGGGCGTCATACCACGGTTCGGGGTTGCGGGCCGTACCACGGTATGACGCGCCCGCCCCCTTTCAGCCGGCGCACGGCCGGCCCGCCCCCGCCCGCCCCTAGAGCTCCGCCAGCAACTCGGCCTTCTTCGCGCTGAACTCGTCATCCGTCAGCAGCCCCGCGCCGTGCAGCTCGCCGAGATGCCGTATCCGGTCCGCGATATCGGCCGGGTCCCGGCGGGCATCCCCGGCGCGGCGCACCGGCTCGCGTTCCCGCGCGGCCGTCGCCGGCTCCGCGGCCCGTACGGCCTGGAGCACCGAGGCCGCGAACGGCAGCGACTCATGGACCGGGCCGTAGCCCAGCCCGAAGACCACGGCGGCCGGATCCTGGTCCGCCGCGCCCGCCCCCGGCTCGCGCGCCCCGCGCTCCAGCAGCCGCAGATGGCCGTTGAAGATCTCCGGCGAACGCCACTCGACCCCGGCCAGCTCGCCGACCGTGAAGCTCTGGTCGCCGCACTTCCACTTCGCCGACGACGCACCCGTCCAGAACCAGCGGAAGGCGACCGCACTGCCGTCGAAGGACGCCTTGCCGTCGTACGCCTTGAAGTGCAGCGGAGGCTCCGGCGCGGCCACGAGATGGCGGTCGGCGGGCACCTTGGAATCGGGTCCCAGTGCGGCGCGCAGCTCGTCGGCGTAGTACTCGGCGAGCGTCGCGCGCTCGACCGGCAGCAGCAGCCGGTACGGGTCGGCGTCCTCCTTGAGTTGTCCGTCCGCCGCCTCCATCAAGGGGTCGGCGCCGTGCCGGGGCACGGCATGCAGCACCACCGTGCCGCGTCTGCCCTCGGACAGCTCGACGGACCTCAACGCCTCGTACGGAATGCGTCGCTCGCCGAGCGCCTGGAACAGCTTCGGCCTGCGGATCCCCCGTTCGAAGCGGATGAGTACGGAGTCCGTGTCGAACTCCCAGACGGCGTGAAAACCGGCCAGAACATCACCCATGCGGTTCATCGTATGTGGGCGGTTGCCCGCCCGTCCCCCTTCCGGACACCTTGCGCCACCCGCGTCAGGAGCATCCCGGTTACCGGAACTGTGGCGTCCGGCCCTCAGGCCAGGTCGGCGCTGCAGTGCGGGTCGGTGACCGCGCAGTCCACCGAGGTGAGCGCGCCGACCCCGACGAGCGCGAAGTTGTGCAGGCTCTGGGTACCGGGCGCGAAATAGCCCGTGTGCCCCTGGGCGCCCTGGGCGGACAGGATCCGGGCCCCGAAGGACGGCTCGACCGGGTCGGCACCGTGGCCGAGCCCGCCGAGCTCCAGATTGGGCACGTCCTGGATCCAGTCGTCGGCGTCCCGCATCGCCCAGACCCGGGCGTGCGTGCCGAGCCCGGAAAGGCTCTCGGCCCGCATTCCGGGGCTGCCGGCCACCGCGATGTCCTCGACGTTGGACGGCAGATCACGGGCGGCGACGCCGCACACCACGGACCCGTAGCTGTGGCAGAACAGCGAGACGGGGGCGGCGGGCGGCAGTGACTCGGTGAGCGCGCGCAGTCGGACCGCGCCGGCCCCGGCGAGCTGCCCGGTGGCGGCCTCGACGCCCAGTCCGGCCGGTGAGGTGTAGTCGGCCCAGGCGATCACTGCCGTACGGGCGTCCGGGCGGGCCTTGCGCTCGGCCTTGTACAGGGACCGCGCCATGCCCACGGGCGCGGTGAGCGCCTTCGCGGTGCGCTCGAACGTCGACAGGTTGGTGTCCACACCCGGCACCACCACGGAGACCCGGCGGGCCTTCGCGAGGTTGCCGAAGACCTCCGCCGCCCGCCCGTCACCGGCCGGGTCGAAGGCCAGGATCTGCCGGCCGCGGCTCATCATCGACTCGAGGCGGTGCATCAGCCTGCCTGCCGTCTGGCGGCCGACGGGCGTGAGCCGTTTATCGGTCATGCGGCGCTTCGCGATGGCGCGGGCGTCGTCGATCGCCATCCGGTTGGCCCGGTAGCGCAGCTTGACCGGCGCGCCGCCCAAGTTGCCGACGACCAGCGGGTACCGGGACGCGAGCCGCTGCTCTTCGGGCCGGTCGAGCTTGGCGAAGAAGGCCCGGACGGTGGCCGGGGCGGCCATGGGGTCGGGCAGCGGCCGCCCGTGGAAGGTGGCGTGCTGCCAGGCGGTTCTGGCGGTGGCCAGGGGATTGGCGTCCTCCTTGGTGCCTCTGATGGCCGTCCAGCCGGTCAGTGCAAGCATCACGAACACCACCACCAGGGCGAGTGCGGCGCGCCAGGCGGTGGACTGCAGGAAACCGAAGGAGGGGCTGAGGCCCGGGAAGGAATTCACCGCGAGCCACCCTAGGAGACGGAAGAGGGTACCTGCTGGGCTGGTGATCCATATCACGTTTCGCGGCGGGTATTTCGACCAAACCGGACAGCGGGCATCGAATGCCGGTGCTCAGCCGTGCAGACCTGGGCACATCGCGCCACGGAGCGGTCCCGCCAAGGCCGTCGCCCGCCCTCGGCGCGTGAGGAAGGTCACCGGCTTCTTCGCCCCGTTTTTACCGGATTCGCCAGTCGTCGTCGATGGCCGGCCCGATGTGATCCAAGTAGGACTTCGTCAGCTCGCGGATGGACGCCACGCTGCAGTCCTGGCCCTCGCCCCAGACCTTCCCGGCCACCCGCATCACGCCGCAGAACGCCGCGACCACCACCCTGGGCCGCGGATCGGTGTCCACGTCCAGCCCCTCGCGCCCGGCGATCAGTCGCGCTATCTGCTCCTCCAGGTCGGACGAGCGCCGCAGATGCGCGGCGACCAGCGCCGGCGTCGACTCGATCATCCGGTACGAGCGCATGTGCAGCTCCACCGGGACCACCGATTCGATCGCGCTCCCGATCTCGTCCCAGGCGACCATCACCGCGTTGCGCAGCGCGGTCAACGGGGCCTCGCCGGCGGGCCGTTCGTTCAGCTCCGCAAGGAAGCGGGCCTCGACCATCTCCTGGACGGCGAAGACGACCTCTTCCTTGTTGGCGAAGTAGCGGAAGTAGGTCCGCTGGGAGACGTTCACCGCCTCCGCGATCTCGTCGATCGTCGTCGTCTCGTACCCCTGCTCCGTGAACAGCTCCAGCGCAGCCCGGATCAGGGCGTCGCGGGTGCGCTGCTTCTTGCGTTCGCGCAGCCCGCAGGGGGATGCCGCCTGCGGCGTCGGGGTCGCCATCCTGCGCCGCCTCTCCACGGTTTTCTCGCTGATCAGGATACCTGTGAGCTAAATGACAGTTACCGACTGATGATTTGCTTTGTCAACTGTCAGTGGCTGACATTAGCCTCGCGGTATGAGTTCTCAGACCCCGGTTGCCGACGCCGCGCCGGAACTTCCCGTACCGGAGCCCCCGAAGGGGTTGCGTGGCCATCCGTGGCTGACCCTCTTCTCCGTGGCCATCGGCGTCATGATGGTGGCCCTGGACGGCACCATCGTCGCCATCGCCAACCCCGCCATCAAGAACGACCTGGGCGCGTCGCTCGCCGACGTCCAGTGGATAACCAACGGCTACATGCTCGCGCTGGCCGTCTCGCTGATCACGGCGGGCAAGCTCGGCGACCGCTTCGGCCACCGCCAGACGTTCCTCATAGGCATCGTCGGCTTCGCCGCCGCCTCTGGTGCCATCGGGTTCTCCAGCGAGGTCACGCTGGTCATCGTCTTCCGGGTGCTGCAGGGTCTCTTCGGCGCCCTGCTGATGCCCGCCGCGCTCGGACTGCTGCGCGCCACCTTCCCGGCCGAGAAACTCAACATGGCCATCGGCATCTGGGGCATGGTCATCGGCGCCTCCACCGCCGGCGGCCCGATAGTCGGCGGGCTGCTGGTCGAGCGCATCAACTGGCAGTCGGTGTTCTTCATCAACGTCCCCGTGGGCATCCTGGCGCTGGTGCTCGGCCTGGTGATCCTCAAGGACCACCGCGCGCAGAACGCCCCCCGCTCCTTCGACATCCCGGGCATCGTGCTGCTCTCCGGCGCGATGTTCTGCCTCATCTGGCCGCTGATCAAGGCCTCGGAGTGGGGCTGGGGCGACATGAAGACCTGGGGCTTCCTGATCGGCGCGGTCGTCCTCTTCGCGCTCTTCGCCGTCCTGGAGACCAAGGTCCGCGAGCCGCTCATCCCGCTGCGGATGTTCCGCTCGGTGCCGCTGACCGCCGGCACGGTCCTGATGGTCCTGATGGCCTTCGCCTTCATGGGCGGCCTGTTCTTCGTGACGTTCTACCTCCAGAACGTGCACGGCATGAGCCCCGTCGACAGCGGTCTGCACCTCCTGCCGCTCACCGGCATGATGATCGTCGGCTCGCCGCTCGCCGGCGCCCTGATCACCAAGTTCGGCCCGCGGGTCCCGCTGGTGGGCGGCATGGTCCTCACCGCCGTGGCCATGTACGGCATGTCCGGCCTGGACACCACCACCGGCACCGGCCCGATGTCCGTCTGGTTCGCGCTGCTCGGCCTGGGCCTCGCGCCCGTCATGGTCGGCGCCACCGAGGTCATCGTCGGCAACGCCCCGCTGGAGCTCTCCGGCGTCGCCGGCGGTCTCCAGCAGGCCGCGATGCAGGTCGGCGGCAGCCTTGGTACGGCCGTGCTCGGCGCGGTGATGGCCTCCCGCGTCGACAACGACCTCCCGGGCAACTGGCAGTCGGCCGGCCTCCCGCCGGTCCCGCCCGCAAAGGCGTCTCAGCTGTCCGACGCCGTCTCCGCAGGCATCGCGCCGGTGCCGAAGGGCACCCCGCCGGAGATCGCCCAGAAGATCACCTCCGTCGCCCACGACACCTTCGTCTCGGGTATGGGCCTGGCCTTCACCGTCGCCTGCGGTGTGGCGATCGTCGCGGCCGTCGTCGCCACCTTCACCAAGCGCGGCGCGAACGCCGAGGCGGGCGCGGGCGTCGGCCACATCTGACCCGCGGGTCCGCAGGGGCGGACCACCGTGCGGCACCCAGCAGCACCCAGCAGCAGCCGGCGCGCGGCCGGTCGAGGCACTCCCTCGGCCCGCCGCGCGCCGTTGCGTTCACCACCGGAAGTCAACGCGGCTCGTCAACCAGCCGCTCCGGCTCGCCTCCCGGCCCATCCGCCGTGCGCCCGGCGGCAGTTGGACTCCTGTGGCGAGGCGAATCCCTCATCCGGATGAGCCGTCACGGGAACCGGCCGCCCGGGAACGGCCTTCCCGGAGCGGCCCGCACCCAGCGGCATCGGCAGGCCATGGGAGGAACGGTTTCCGCACACCGCCCGCGCTGCACCGCCCGCGTCAACACCGCGCACCGGCGCCCCGCTCCGCGCCGTTCCGGTGATCCCCATACCTGATCCGGGTGGGAGCGCCGCCACGGCCTTGGCAGCCGCGCCGCGCCCTCGCGAAGCTCGATGACGAACCCGCCACGGGCAACCGGCCCGCTGCGGGACGCCATCATCGAACTTCACGGGGGAGAGATTCCTGTGCGCCTGCGTCCGATTCCGTCCCACACCACCGCGCTTCTCACCGGCCTCACCGCACTTGCCGCCGCACTCGCCGTCCCACCCGCTCTCGGGACCCCGGCCGCGCACGCGGCCGCCGGCGGCCGCACCGCCGCCGCCTCGGGCGAGTGCGCAGCGGGCCAGTTGTGCGTCTGGCCTCAGGCGGACTTCGGCGGCGAACGGCGGACCTACGAGCTCTCCGACACCGACATCGAGAGCTGCGTCCCGCTGCCCAAGGGAAGCGGCGCCGCCGCGTTCGCCAACCGCACCGGCCGGCCGGTCACCACGTACCAGAGCGCGGAGTGCGCCGAGACCGCAGAGTTCGACACCTACCCGGGCGGCGGCAGCTGGGTGCCCCGGTCCCCGTACCAGGTACGGGCGTTCAAGGTCTGGGAACGGTGAGGCCGGATGCGCGACGCCCCCGGCAGCGGGGCGCTGTCGGGGGCGTCGTCCGTGCGATGCGGTCCGGTCGGGCGTTACGCGTCGCCGCCGGCCTCGCCCGCCTCGGCGGCCGTGACGTCCAGGAGCTGGTAACGGTCGATCGCCTGCTTCAGCAGCGAGCGGTCGATCTTGCCCTCCCTGGCGAGCTCGGTGAGCACGCCGAGGACGATCGACTGCGCGTCGATGTGGAAGAAGCGACGGGCCGCGCCGCGGGTGTCCGCGAAGCCGAAGCCGTCGGCGCCCAGCGACTGGTACGTGCCCGGAACCCAGCGCGCGATCTGGTCCGGAACGGAACGCATCCAGTCCGAGACCGCCACCTTCGGGCCCTCGGCACCCTGGAGCTTCTGCGTCACATACGGGACGCGCTGCTCCTCCTCCGGGTGGAGCAGGTTGTGCTCCTCGATCTCGACGGCCTCGCGGCGCAGCTCGTTCCAGGAGGTCGCCGACCAGACGTCCGCCTTGACGTTCCACTCGTCCGCGAGGATCTGCTGCGCCTCGATGGCCCACGGCACCGCCACACCCGAGGCGAGGATCTGGGCGGCGTGCCCGCCCTTCTCGCCCGCCGCGACGCGGTGCAGACCCTTCAGGATGCCCTCGACGTCGGCATCGGCCGGCTCCGCCGGGTGCTGGATCGGCTCGTTGTAGACGGTGAGGTAGTAGAAGATGTCCTCGGAGTTCTCCCCGTACATCCTGCGCAGACCGTCCTTGACGATGTGCGCGATCTCGTAGCCGTAGGCCGGGTCGTAGGAGACACAGGCCGGGTTGGTCGACGCCAGCAGCTGGGAGTGGCCGTCGGCGTGCTGCAGGCCCTCACCGGTCAGCGTCGTACGGCCGGCCGTCGCACCGAGCACAAAGCCGCGCGCGAGCTGGTCGGCCATCTGCCAGAACTGGTCGCCGGTCCGCTGGAAACCGAACATCGAGTAGAAGACATAGACCGGGATCAGCGGCTCGCCGTGCGTCGCATAGGCCGAGCCCGCCGCGATCAGCGAGGCCGTGCAGCCCGCCTCCGTGATGCCGTCGTGCAGCATCTGGCCGGTCGGCGACTCCTTGTAGGCCAGGAGCAGTTCGCGGTCCACGGACTCGTACTGCTGGCCCAGCGGGTTGTAGATCTTGGCCGACGGGAAGAACGCGTCCATGCCGAAGGTGCGGTACTCGTCGGGCGCGATCGGCACGAAGCGCTTGCCGATCTCCTTGTCCCGCATCAGGTCCTTCAGGACCCGGACGAACGCCATGGTCGTGGCGATCTTCTGCTGCCCCGAGCCCTTCTTGGCCGTCGCATATGCCTTGTCGTCCGGCAGCTGCAGCGGCTTGGCGCGCACGACACGGGTCGGTACGTAGCCGCCCAGCGCGCTGCGGCGGTCGTGCATGTACTGGATCTCTTCGGACTTCGGGCCCGGGTGGTAGTACGGCGGCAGGCCGTCCTCCAGGTCCTTGTCCGGGATCGGCAGGTGCAGCCGGTCGCGGAAGCCCTTGAGGTCGTCGACCGTGAGCTTCTTCATCTGGTGGGTCGCGTTGCGGCCCTCGAAGTTCGGACCGAGCGTCCAGCCCTTGACGGTCTGCGCGAGGATCACCGTCGGCTGGCCCTTGTGGGCCTTGGCCGCCGCATACGCCGCGTAGATCTTCTTGTGGTCGTGACCACCGCGGCCCAGGTGCAGGATCTGGTCGTCGGTCATGTTCTCGACCATCGCGCGCAGCCGCTGGTCGTCACCGAAGAAGTGCTGGCGGATGTAGGCGCCGGTCTCGGTGGCGTACGTCTGGAACTGGCCGTCCGGCGTGCTGTTGAGCTTGTTGACCAGGATGCCGTCGCGGTCCTGCGCGAGCAGCGGGTCCCAGCTGCGGTCCCACACGAGCTTGATGACGTTCCAGCCGGCGCCGCGGAACTGCGACTCCAGCTCCTGCATGATCTTGCCGTTGCCGCGGACCGGGCCGTCCAGGCGCTGCAGGTTGCAGTTGACGACGAAGGTCAGGTTGTCCAGGCCCTCGCGGGCGGCGATGGACAGCTGGCCGAGCGACTCGGGCTCGTCCATCTCGCCGTCGCCGAGGTAGGCCCACACATGCGAGTCGGAGGTGTCGGCGATGCCGCGCGCCTGCATGTAGCGGTTCATCCGGGCCTGGTAGATCGCGCCGAGGGGGCCAAGGCCCATCGAGACGGTCGGGAACTCCCAGAAGTCCGGCATCAGCCGCGGGTGCGGGTAGCTGGAGAGACCGTTGGGGGCCTTGGACTTCTCCTGGCGGAAGGCGTCGAGCTGCGTCGCGGTGAGCCGGTCCAGAAGGTAGGCGCGGGCATACACACCGGGGGAGGCGTGGCCCTGGAAGAAGATCTGGTCGCCGCCCTTGCCGTCGTCCTTGCCCCGGAAGAAGTGGTTGAAGCCCACGTCGTAGAGGGAGGCGGAGGAGGCGAACGTGGCGATGTGGCCGCCGACACCGATCCCCGGGCGCTGGGCACGGGAGACCATGACGGCCGCGTTCCACCGGGTCGCGTTCAGGACCTTGCGCTCGATCTCCTCGTTGCCCGGGAAGAACGGCTCGTCCTTGGTCGCGATGGTGTTGACGTAGTCCGTGCTGCGCATCTCGGGCACGGCCACACGCTTCTCGCGGGCCCGCTCGATCAGCCGGAGCATGAGGTAGCGGGCACGTTCCCGGCCTCGCTCATCGACGGCTGCGTCGAGCGAGTCGAGCCATTCCTGGGTCTCTTCTGGATCGAAGTCCGGGACCTGGCTGGGAAGGCCGCCAATGATGATCGGGTTTCGATCGGATCCGGAAGCCACGCTGTTCCTTCGGTGTTCGGTTCGTGTCGTGCTCGGCACGCTATTGATGCTGCGCACGCGGACGAATGCTGTCTCTGCCTTGTGTCGCGCCGTCTTCCATCGTGTACCGAGTCACTGGGATACGTCATCTCTACCGTTGGGTAACCACCGGTTGAGAGATGGGCGCGGAATGGGCCGATTCTCAGGTCGGCCAAATCGCAACCATACGCCCATGTCGAAAGTGCCTTGCGTACGACCGTGCGGCTCCCGAATCCGTGAGCCCGGCGGGCGCCGGGCGCCCCCGATGGACCAGTCACGCGCGACTACCCGATAAACCCGCCAGAACGCTGTGGTGTGAATCACTTCAGGCTGTCCTGATGGGGTCGTGGTTGCGGTGAGACGCGTCCAATCGTCACCGTTTCGGCGGTCTCGGCCGCCGGGTACTTGCGCGATCCGCCCGGCCCGTGTGGACTACGCCCAAAGCTCCGCGCACGCGTGGGGTCCCAAAAATTTCCGAAACATGACTGGAGGCAATCCGTGAGCGCGACCGCGGACCACGCGGAGGAGCGGACCAACCTGGCCGTCAGGCTGGGGTTCGAGCCCGGACAGGTGGTCCAGGAGATCGGCTACGACGATGACGTCGAGCAGGAGCTCCGTGAAGCCATTGAGGCCGTGATCGGCCAGGAGATCGTTGACGAGGACTACGACGACGTTGCCGACGTCGTCGTGCTGTGGTTCCGCGATGACGACGGCGACCTCACGGACGCGCTGGTGGATGCCATCGGGCTGATCGACGAGGGCGGCGAGATCTGGTTGATGACGCCCAAGACCGGCCGCGACGGCTATATCGAGCCCAGCGACATCAATGAGGCCGCGCAGACCGCGGGTCTGTCCCAGACCAGGAGCATCAACGCGGGCAAGGACTGGACCGGCAGCCGACTGGTCACGCCGAAGGCGGCGAAGTCCGGCAAGCGCTGATCCGCACCATCTCGACGTTCCACACCGAGCCCTCTCCGGCCTGTTCCGGAGGGGGCTCGGCGCTGTTCAGGAGCGGTTTTCGGGGCGTTCGGCCCGGCGCGTAGGCTTGGGCGCGTCCAGTTGTGCGTGAGCGGAAGGGAAGCAACCCCCATGGCGATCGAGGTCGGCACGAAGGCTCCGGATTTCGAGCTGAAGAACCAGCACGGCGAGTTGGTCAAGCTCTCCGACTTCCGCGGCGAGAAGGCCGTCGTCCTCCTCTTCTACCCCTTCGCCTTCACCGGTGTGTGCACCGGTGAGCTGTGCGCGCTCCGCGACGAGCTCCCCAAGTTCGCCAACGACGATGTCCAGCTGCTGGCCGTCTCCAACGACTCCCCGTTCTCGCTCCGCGTCTTCGCCGAGCAGGAGGGTCTGGAGTACCCGCTGCTGTCGGACTTCTGGCCGCACGGCGAGGCCTCGCGGGCGTACGGCGTCTTCGACGAGGAGAAGGGCTGCGCGGTGCGCGGCACCTTCGTCATCGACAAGGAGGGCGTGGTGCGCTGGACGGTCGTCAACGGCCTGCCCGACGCCCGCGACCTGAACGACTACCTCAAGGCGCTCGACGCCCTCTGAGCCACTTCTCCGGGCCCCTGCGGGCGCCCGCCCGACCGGCATCCGTGTGCATCCGAGTGCGATATCTGTAATCGGTGGGAACCGGTCACTAGGATCAATTCGTTGATCCGATGCCATGCACGATGGGGGCGCAAAACTTTACGTACCCCTCGAATCTATGGGAGGACTCGTGGGAGTCAGCCTCAGCAAGGGCGGCAACGTCTCGCTGACGAAGGAAGCCCCCAATCTGACCGCCGTCCTCGTCGGTCTGGGCTGGGATGCACGTACCACCACCGGTACGGACTTCGACCTCGATGCCAGCGCCCTGCTGACCAACGACCAGGGCAAGGTCGGCAACGACCAGAACTTCGTGTTCTTCAACAACCTGAAGAGCCCGGACGGTTCGGTCGAGCACACCGGTGACAACACCACCGGTGAGGGCGAGGGCGACGACGAAGCGATCAAGGTGAACCTCGCCGGGGTGCCGGCCGATGTCCACAAGATCGTGTTCCCGGTGTCGATCTACGACGCCGAGACCCGTCAGCAGAGCTTCGGCCAGGTCCGCAACGCCTACATCCGCGTCGTCAACCAGGCCGACGGCAATGAGCTGGCGCGCTACGACCTCAGCGAGGACGCCTCGACCGAGACCGCCATGGTCTTCGGCGAGCTGTACCGCAACGGCGCGGAGTGGAAGTTCCGTGCCATCGGTCAGGGCTACGCCTCGGGCCTGCGCGGCATCGCGCAGGACTTCGGCGTCAACGTCTGAGCGAGCACATTTGCCGCGTCCGGCGCCGTACACCCCATCCGGGGAGTGCGGCGCCGGGCCTGCTTGAAAAGGGACGCGGGCCGGGCGTGAGCGCGGCCCGCACCAACACAGGGGAGGAAGCGAACATCATGGGCGTCACGCTCGCCAAGGGGGGCAACGTCTCCCTGTCCAAGGCCGCGCCGAATCTTTCGCAGATCATGGTCGGCCTCGGCTGGGACGCGCGCTCCACCACCGGAGCGCCGTTCGACCTCGACGCCAGCGCGCTGCTGTGCCAGTCGGGTCGGGTGCTGGGGGACGAGTACTTCGTCTTCTACAACAACCTCAAGAGTCCCGAGGGCTCCGTCGAGCACACCGGTGACAACCTCACCGGCGACGGGGAGGGCGACGACGAGTCGATCCTCATCGACCTCACCGGGGTGCCCGAGCAGGTCGACAAGATCATTTTCCCGGTCTCCATTCATGAAGCCGAGCTGCGCGGCCAGAGCTTTGGCCAGGTCAGCAATGCTTTCATCCGCATCGTCAATCAGGCCGACGGCAGCGAACTCGCCCGCTACGACCTGAGCGAGGACGCCGCCGGCGAAACCGCGATGATCTTCGGCGAGGTCTACCGCTACAACGACGAATGGAAGTTCCGGGCCGTGGGGCAGGGGTACGCGTCGGGCCTGCGAGGCATCGCTCTAGACTTCGGGGTCAACGTTTCGTAAAGCACCGCGCGCTGCGCGCGGGGGACCCACACAACGAGGGATTGGGTAGGCAGTGCTCCTGAAAACCTTCGGCTGGTCGTTCGCCATTACGGCGCTCGGCCTTGCCTTGGCGGGCAGTCTCTGGGGGTGGCAGGGGCTCGCAATTGTCGGGATCCTGTCCATCCTGGAGATCTCGGTCTCGTTCGACAACGCCGTCATCAACGCAGGCATCCTGCGCAAGATGAACGCCTTCTGGCAGAAGATCTTCCTGACCGTCGGCATCCTGGTCGCGGTATTCGGCATGCGGCTGGTCTTCCCGGTCGTGATCGTCGCGGTCACCGCGAAACTGGGGCCGATCGAGGCGGTCAAACTCGCCATCAATGACAAGGCGCATTACCAGGAACTGGTCACCGGCGCCCATCCGGCCATCGCGGCCTTCGGCGGGATGTTCCTGCTGATGATCTTCCTCGACTTCATCTTCGAGGAGCGCGACTACAAGTGGCTGTCGTGGATCGAGAAGCCCATGGCCAAGATGGGCAAGCTCGACATGCTGTCCGTCATCATCGCGCTGGTCGTCCTGCTCGTGAGCGCGATGACGGTGGCCACCGACGTCGCACACGGGGGCGGTGACAAGAGCGCCACGGTGCTGCTGTCCGGCGTCGCCGGCCTCATCACGTATCTCGTCGTCGGCGGCATCTCCGGCTACTTCGAGGACAAGCTGGAGGACGAGGACGAGGACGACGCGGAGGACGGCGAGACCGCCGCGCAGCCCGAGACGAAAAACGTCGGGACCGGCGCGGCCGTGGGCCTGGCCGGCAAGGCCGCGTTCTTCTTGTTCCTCTACCTCGAGGTCATCGACGCGTCCTTCTCCTTCGACGGCGTCATCGGCGCGTTCGCCATCACCAACGACATCTTCATGATGGCGCTGGGTCTGGGCATCGGCGCGATGTACATCCGGTCGCTGACGGTGTTCCTGGTCCGCAAGGGGACCCTGGAGGACTACGTCTACCTGGAGCACGGCGCGCACTACGCGATCGGTGCGCTGGCGGTCATCCTGCTCATCACGATCAAGTACGAGATCAGCGAGGTCATCACCGGCCTGGTCGGCGTCGTACTGATCGGCCTTTCCTTCGCCTCGTCCGTGCTGCGGAACAAGCGCGAGGGCAAGCCGGGTGACGAAGAGGGGGCCAGGTCGGAGGTCACGTCCGGAGTGTGACGCGGCTCTGATTGAGGAACGCTCTCTGCGGGGCGGCCATGGGGTGCAGACCTCGGGGCCGCCCCGCGGTAATTGGGGTCGAGCAGTGGGGTGGGCAAAATGTCGTTCCTGGGGAACTGGTGGCGTGGCGGGGCGCCGAAATACGCATTCGACAGCGGTGGAGCGTCGTATGTCGTCGAACTGACGAAGCGGAACCCGGTCGTCTCCCTGAGCAAGCAGGGGGCGGCCAGCGGGCATCTGCGGGTCAATCTGCACTGGCAGATGCGGACATCGGACCTCGGCGAGCGGGGCGGTCAGCGCGCGGGCGGTCTGCTGCGACACCCTGGCCGGCTGTTCAAGCCCGAGGTCGTGCAGGCGCAGGGGCCGGCCGTGGTCAAGATCGACCTGGATCTGGCCTGTATGTACGAGCTCAAGGACGGCACCAAGGGCGTGGTGCAGCCGCTCGGCAACTTCCTGGGCGAGCTCAATGCCCCGCCGTATGTGCAGCTCAGCGGCGACGACCGGTTCGGCTCGCCGTCCGGCGAGACGCTGTACATCAACATGGACCACCGCGACGAGATCAAGCGGCTGCTGATCTTCGTCTACATCTACGACGGAACACCCGCCTTCGACCGCACGCACGCCGTTGTCACGCTCTATCCGAGCACCGGGCCGCGGATGGAGATCAAGCTCGACGAGCGGGCGCCACAGGCCCGTTCCTGCGCCATCTTCACGCTCGAGAACACCAAGGGCGAGCTGACGGTGCGCCGCGAGGTGAAGTACGTCTACGGCTTCCAGGCGGAGCTCGACCGGCTGTACGGCTGGGGCCTCCAGTGGGGGCGGGGGTACAAGTCGAAGGTCTGACGCCCTGACGGTGCGTGCCGCCGGCCGCCGTCCTACCGGCGTTGGAACTGCGGGCCCTGCGGCGGCAGGACAAACGACGGGTCCGGCACAAACGGCTGCTGCTGCGTCGGATAGCCGTACGCCGGGGCAGACTGCTGCTGGGGCGCTTGAGGATAGCCGTACGCGGACGGCGGCTGCTGCGGCTGGTACTGGGGCTGCTGCGGCGGCGGGCCCGGGTAGCCGTACGAGGGCTGGGCCGGAGGCTGCGCCGGCGGTGGCGGAACGCTCTGCCGAGCGCCGTAACCGCCACCGGTGGGCTGCTGCGGCGGCACCGCAGGGGCAGGTGGCGGCGGGGCCGATGAGTACGGCTCCGGCGCCGGGTCCGGCATGTGCTGGGTGACGGCATCGGGGTCCGGCACCGAAGACGGGGCGGTCGCCTCCTCGGGCCAGGCGCTGGGCGGCGGGCTCACCGGGGCAGCAGGGCCGGCGGACGGGGCGGGCGCGGGCGGCGCGGCGGCTTCGGGGCCCGCCGTGGGTGCCGAAGCGGGGGGTGTCGAGGCGGGGGTGGCCGAGGCCTCCGGGGCCGGTGCCGCCGCAGACCCGGAGCCCGTGGAGCCGTTCTCCTCCACCGAGATCCCGAACTCGGTCGCCAGGCCCACCAGTCCGCTCTCGTAGCCCTGGCCCAGCGCGCGGAACTTCCAACTCTCGGCGCGGCGGTAGATCTCCCCGCAGATCAGTGCCGTCTCGTCGCCCGTGTCCGGCACTACGTCGAACACCGCGATCGGGTCGCCGTCGCTCGTCACGGCGTCGTACAGCATGACGCGTAGATCCGGTACGAGCCCGAACGCGCCGCCGTCCGACGACGCGGTCAGCACCACCCGGTCCACGGACGGGTCCAGTGCGGCCAGATCCGCCTCGATGGTCTCGGTCAGACCGTCGGCGAGGCGGGTCCTGGGCAGGTGCCGGACGAGGCCGCTGGGGTGCCGTGGCTGGTTGTAGAAGACGAAGTCCTCGTCGGAGCGCACGTGTCCCTCGGGCCCCACCAGCAGGGCCGAGGCATCGACATCGGGTACACCGGCGCCGGGCGTCCAGCGCAGGACGGCCCGGACAGCCGTGGCATCGAGGGGTACGTTCGACCCTTTCAGCATCGCGTGCGTCATGCCGCAATCCTGCCTTCCCGGAGGTCGCAGGGACAACGCGGGGGCCTGCCGGACGTGGGCGCGTCGCGTACACGGACACCTCGTCGCCGCATGTGGGATACGAGATTTTCACGCACGGGGGAACTAACGGCACTCCACCACACGTACGATTACCGGCTGGATCCAGACAGCGAGACGCAGCGGGGGTGCAGTGTCCCGCCTGTAGACGGGGAGTTGTATGCGGCACTTTGGGCACCTTGCGCCCGACATCCGGAAGGCATTGTTCCACCAGGAGCCAGGGGAATTCACTGCCGAATCCCCGGCCCGCACGCTCGCGGTCGCCCTCGGCGCCACGCTCTACAGCCCCGCAACCCGCCCGCGGCTTTCTGCCGACATCCTCAAGCAGGCCGACCGGGGCGTGATGTCCATGGTGCTGTGCCTTGAGGACTCCATAGGGGACGGGGACGTGGAGGCCGGCGAAGAGAACCTCGTGCGGCAGTTCGCCCTTCTGGACGAGGCGGCAACCGCGGGCACGGAGCTGCCGCTGCTCTTCATCCGCGTCCGCGAGCCCGGTCAAATACCGGATCTGGTGCGCCGGATGGGGCCCACGGTGCGCCGGCTGTCGGGATTCGTCCTGCCGAAGTTCACGGCGGAGCGCGGGGTGCCCTTCCTGGAGGCGCTGACTGCGGCCGAGTCGGCCTGCGGCCGGCGACTGTTCGCGATGCCGGTGCTCGAATCCCCGCAGCTGCTGCATCTGGAAAGCCGCGCCGAGACCCTCCAGGGGATCGCCGAAACCGTCGACAAGTACCGCGACCGCGTGCTCGCCCTGCGGCTCGGCGTCACGGACTTCTGCTCCGCCTACGGGCTGCGCAGGGCCCCCGACATGACGGCCTATGACGTCCACATCGTCGCTTCCGTGATCGCCGATGTGGTGAACGTGCTGGGCCGGGCGGACGGCACCGGCTTCACGGTCACCGGCCCTGTGTGGGAGTACTTCCGGCTGCACGAGCGGATGTTCAAGCCGCAGCTGCGTCGTAGCCCGTTCCTCGGCCGGGCCGAGGAGCTGCGCACGGCACTGATCGAGCACGACATGGACGGCCTGCTGCGCGAGATCGAACTGGACCGGGCGAACGGGCTGCAGGGCAAGACCTGCATCCACCCCTCCCATGTCGCGCCGGTGCACGCCCTCTCGGTCGTCAGCCACGAGGAGTTCAGCGACGCGGCGGACATCCTGCGGCCCGAACGCTGCGACGGCGGGGTCCTGCGCTCCGCCTACACGAACAAGATGAACGAGGTGAAGCCGCACCGCGCCTGGGCAGAGCGCACCCTGCTGCGCGCCGAGGCGTTCGGCGTCGCCCGCGAGGGCATCGGGTTCGTGGAACTGCTGACCGCAAGCCTTCCGCAGAACTGAGATCCGGTGAACGACATGGACGAAACGATGGAGAAGACGGAACGCGTGGTGTGGTCGGGAGAGTGGGTGGCCGGGCGGCTTGGTGTCTCGCTGAGCGGCGGGGACGAACTGCCGGAACTGCTGGGCCTTGCGCTGCGACGCAATCCCAAGCGGGCCCATTTGCTCGTGTCGAACGTGCTTGGCAAGCACGTACCGCAGCGCCCCGGAGTGGTCCAGGGCGCCGGCTACGGGCTCGGTCGCCGGGTACGCGAACTGCTGGGTGACGAGGCCGCCGCGCGTTCCGTCGTCCTGGGGTACGCCGAGACCGCCACGGGTCTGGGGCATTCCGTGGCCGACGGGCTGGCACTTGCGCCGTATCTGCACTCCACCCGCCGACCGGTGAGCGGCGTCGACCAGGTGGGCGGCTTCGAGGAGGAGCACAGCCACGCCACCTCGCATCTGCTGCTCCCGGAGGACCGTGACCTCCTCGCCGGGGACGGGCCGCTGGTGCTGGTCGACGACGAGTTCTCCACCGGCCGGACCGTCCTCAACACCATCAAGGCGCTGCACTCGCGCTTCCCCCGAGAGCGGTACGTCGTCGTCGCCCTGGTCGACATGCGCTCGGACGCGGACCGCAGCCACTTGGAGAAGTTCGCGGCGGAACTGGGCGCCCGCGTGGACCTCATATCCCTGGCCGCGGGCGGTGTACGCCTGCCGGCGGACGTCCTCGAGCGTGGCCAGGAACTTGTCGCCGCCCATGAGGCCGCCGGGAGCGCGGTGCCCGCGACCGGAGGCCCGGCTGCCGCCCGTGCGTCGGCGGGCGGCGGTCGAGGGGACGTCATACGGGTCGACCTCGACTGGCCCGCCGGGGTGCCCGACGGCGGACGGCACGGCTTCACACCGTCGCACCGCGAGCGGCTGGAGGCCGGCCTCCCGGCCATGGCCGCCCGCCTCGCGGAGCAGCTGGACGGCGCCCGCCGCATCCTCGTCCTCGGCAACGAGGAACTGATGTACGCGCCGCTGCGGATCGCCGAGGCCCTGGACACCCGGGCCGCCGCTCCGGCCGAGGGCGCGGAGGTCCACTTCTCGACCACCACCCGCTCGCCCGTGCTCGCCGTGGACGACCCCGGCTACGCCATACGGACCCGGCTCTCCTTCCCCGCCCACGACCGGCCGGCCGACGGACCGGGGGAGCGGTACGCGTACAACGTCGCGCCCGGAAGCGACCCGGCGCGGCGCTTCGATGCCGTCGTGGCCGTCGTCGACTCGCACGGGGACAGCGCCGACCTGCATGCCGCCGGCGGTCTGCTGGACCGGCTCGCCGAGCACACCGACCGGCTGCTGCTCGCCGTCGTCCCGTCGTACACCCCGCAGCCGGCCGCCCAAGCGGCGGAGGAACTCCCCGCACCGCAAGCCCCGCAAGAACAGGCCCGTTCCATGACCCTCCCCGAGCCGCTGCGCGGCCCCGCCTTCTCCTCGTACGCTGCCGACGAGGTCGGTTGGCTGCTGCAGGACCTCTCCGACGTCACCCTGGAAGCGCCCACCGAGGAGCGAGAGGAAGCGATCCAGAGCGGCGGCGCCCACTACGCCGAGTCGCTGCCTGTGGAGTACCAGCCGAGCGAGCAGTACCAGGCGCTGTTCCACAGCGCGTTGCAGACCTCGGCGACCCGGATCGCGCGGGCGGTCGGGGCCGTCACCGAGACCGTGCTCGCCGAGCGCACGAAGAGCCCGGTCCTGGTGTCGCTGGCCCGGGCCGGCACGCCCGTCGGTGTGCTGATGCGCCGCTGGGCGCTGCACGTCCACGGCCTGGACCTGCCGCATTACGCCGTCTCCATCGTGCGCGGCCGGGGGATCGACACCACCGCACTGCGCTGGCTGGCCGCCCACCACGATCCGGCGGATGCCGTCTTCGTCGACGGCTGGACCGGCAAGGGCGCCATCACCCGCGAGCTCGCCCAGGCGCTGGCCGACTTCCCGGGCTTCGACCCGCGGATCGCCGTGCTCGCCGACCCTGGTGGCTGCGTCGAGACCTACGGCACCCGCGACGACTTCCTGATCCCGTCCGCCTGCCTCAACTCCACCGTCTCCGGGCTCATATCGCGCACCGTCCTGCGCGACGACCTCGTGGGCCCGGACGACTTCCACGGCGCCAAGTTCTACCGGGAGCTGGCCGGCGCCGATGTCTCGGGTGCGTTCCTCGACGCGGTCAGCGCGCGGTTCGACGAGGTCGCCGACGCCGTCGCCGCGGATGTGAAGGAGCTCGCCGCCGCCGACCGGGCCCCCACCTGGGAGGGCTGGGCGGCCGTCGAGCGGATCAGTGAGGAGTACGGCATCCACGACGTCAACCTCGTGAAGCCCGGTGTCGGTGAGACCACGCGCGTCCTGCTGCGCCGGGTCCCCTGGAAGATCCTCGCCCAGCGGGGCGCCGGGGCCGATCTCGATCATGTGCGCCTCCTGGCGGAACAACGGGGCGTACCCGTCGAAGAAGTCGACGAACTGCCCTACAGCTGTGTCGGGTTGATCCACCCCCGCTTCACTCGCGGAGCCACGGGTACTGACGGAAAGGCAGTGGCCTCCTGATGAGCGCGATCGTCGCCAGCGACCTCGACCGCACCCTGATCTATTCGGCTGCGGCGCTGAACCTCGCCATGTCCGACGCCGAGGCCCCCCGCCTCCTGTGCGTCGAGACCTACGAACGCAAGCCCCTCTCCTATATGACGGAGACGGCGGCCGGGCTGCTGGCCGAACTGGCCGGCTCCACCACCTTCGTCCCGACCACCACGCGCACCCGCGAGCAGTACGGACGGATCCATCTCCCCGGCCCGGCACCCGAGTTCGCCATCTGCGCCAATGGCGGCCACCTGCTCGTACGGGGCGAGTCGGACCCGGACTGGCAGCGCACCGTCGCCGAGCGCCTCGCCTCGCAGTGCGCACCCCTGGACGAGATCCGCGCCCACCTCATCCGCACCGCCGACCCCGCCTGGCTGCTGAAGGAACGCGTCGCCGAGGACCTCTTCGCCTACCTCGTCGTGGAGCGCCCGCTGCTGCCGGAAACCTGGGTGAAGGACCTCAGCAACTGGGCGGAGGCACGTGGTTGGACCGTTTCTCTGCAAGGCCGCAAGATCTACGCCGTGCCGAAGCCGCTCACCAAGAGCGCTGCCGTCGCGGAGGTGGCCCGGCGCACCGGGGCGTCCGAGATCCTCGCGGCAGGCGACTCTCTTCTCGACGCCGATCTGCTGCTGGCTGCGGACCGCGGCTGGCGGCCCGGGCACGGCGAGCTGGCGGACTCGGGCTGGCAGGCCCCGCATGTCACGGCGCTCGACGAGCGTGGCGTCGCGGCGGGTGAGGAGATTGTGCGGGCCTTCATCCGCGGCGTCGCAGCCCCGGGCCGCGCCTGCTGACGCGTACGGCGACAAAGGCCGCCACCGCCGGCGCCGCTGCCACGAGCACCACCTTCGCATAGACATCCACATAACCGGTCACCTCCTCCCAGTTCTCGCCGAGCAGATAGCCGGCGAGGACGAAGACCGCGTTCCAGATGAGGCTGCCGAGGGTGGTGAGGCCGAGAAAGACCCGTATCGGCATGCGCTCGATGCCGGCCGGTATCGAGATCAGGCTGCGGAAGAGGGGGATCATCCGGCCGAAGAACACTGCCTTGGTCCCGTGCCGCTGGAACCAGCGCTCCGTCTTCTCGACGTCGGAGGCCCTGACCAGCGGCAGCTTCGCCGCGATCGCGACCGTAGGCTCACGCCCGAGCAGCGCGCCCACGCCGTACAGCGCCAGAGCGCCGGTCACCGAGCCGAGCGTCGTCCACACGAGCGCGGACGTCAGCAGCATGCTGCCGCGGCTCGACGCGAAGCCCGCCAGCGGCAGGATCACCTCGCTCGGCAGCGGCGGGAACAGATTCTCCGCGGCGATCGCCAGACCCGCGCCGGGCGCGCCGAGCGCGTCCATGAGGTCCGTGATCCAGCCGGGTGCGGTGTTTCCGATGCTCTCGATCATGTTTTCAACGCTATGAATTCGTGAGCGGCGGCACATTGCGGAAAGCCGCAGAGAAGACTGCGGTTTTCCGCAGTGTGCGCCCGGCCCGGCCCCGCTAGCGTCATGATCGTGCGAGGAGTGATGCGGCGCATCGTGCGCCTGACAACGAGTCTGGGGATCGGCGCCTGCACGGCGGTCGCCGAGCTTTTCTTCACGCTGCTCTGTGCCCTCGTTCTGCCCTTCCTCCTGGCCTGGCCGCGCGGACGGCGGGTCGTACCGACCCCGCTGACCGCCGTCGCCGGGCGCCTGGCCGAGGTCGAGCGCCGGAGGCTTGCGCGGTTCGGTGAGGCGGAGGTCTCCCACGCGTACGCGCGCGTTCGGGCGCTCCAATATGTGGCGGTGCGCTGGGTGCTGGGCGTAGTGGGAATGGTGGTGGTTTTCGCCCCGCTGACGGGGATAGTGCTGTGGGCGGTGGTGGTCTGGCCGTTCACCGATCTGCGGCACCCCGGTGATGTCGCCCTGACCGGCGTCGGCAATCTCTTCTTCCTCTTCATCGCCCTGCAGGGCGTGTTCGGGGTCTCGCATCTGGAAGGACTGCTGGCGCGGCGCTTCCTCGGCCCCAGTCAGCAGGAGGAATTGGAGCGCCGCATCGAGCAGTTGGCGGCCAGCCGGGCCGGCGTCGTCGCGGCGGTCAACGACGAGCGCCGCCGTATCGAGCGCGATCTGCACGACGGCGTGCAGCAGCGGCTGGTGGCGCTCGGGATGCTGCTGGGCCGGGCGCTGCGCAGCCGGGATGGACTGCATGCGGACCAACTCCTGCGCCAGGCCCATGAAGAGAGCCGCCAAGCGTTGACCGAGTTACGGGAAGTGGCATGGCGGATCTACCCCACGGTCCTGGACGAGGCAGGGCTGCGGGCCGCCCTGGAGACGGTCGCCGAACGCTCCGCCGTTCCCGTACGTCTCGACTACCGACTTACCTGTGAGCCCGACACCGCCGTTGCGACGGTCGCCTATTTCGTGGTCTGCGAAGCCGTCACCAACGCCGTCAAGCATTCGGGTGGCGGGCTGATAACGGTCCGCGTCGCCCCGGGCGAGGACAGCGTGCTCGTATCTATCGAGGACGACGGACTGGGCGGCGCGGACCTCTCCGGCAGCGGTCTTTTCGGGCTGGCCCGCCGGGTTGCCGCCCTCGACGGCCGCTTCCGGGCGGACAGCCCGCCCGGCGGACCCACCACCATCACAGCGGAGCTGCCGTGCGTGTAGTGCTTGCCGACGATTCGATCTTGCTGCGGGAAGGGCTGGTGCGGCTGCTGGCCGAGGAAGGGCACGAGGTTGCAGCCGCGGTCGGCGACGCCGATCGGCTGATCGCCGTACTGGAGTGGGCGGAGAGGACGGAGGAGAAGCTCGACGCGGTGGTCGTGGACGTCCGTATGCCGCCCACGCACACCGATGAAGGGCTGCGGGCGGCGGTGCAGATCCGGGAGCGCTGGCCGGGTGTCGGGGTGCTGGTTCTGTCGCAGTATGTCGAGCGCCGCTATGCGACGGAGCTGCTGACCGACGACAGTGAGGGGGTCGGCTACCTCCTCAAGGACCGGGTGGTGGAGGTGGACGAATTCCTGGACGCTCTGGAGCGGGTGGCGGCCGGGCAGGCGGCCTTCGACCCGGAAGTCGTACGGCAGTTACTGGTACGCACCAAGCGCAAGGACCCGCTGGGCACGCTCACAGAGCGCGAGCGGGAGGTGCTCGGCCAGATGGCGGAGGGGCACACCAATGCGGCGATCGCCGTCCGGCTGCATATTTCGCAGAGCGCCGTGGAGAAACACATCAATGCGATCTTCGAAAAGCTCGGCCTCACGGGCGCCACGGGCTACTCGCGCCGGGTGCTGGCGGTGCTGCGCTATTTGGGGGCCTGAGGAGCGCAGAGTGAGGGAACGAGCCGACCGGGATATGGCGACGACCTGCGGAGGGAAGAGTGAACCCGATGGGAGGAGACCCAGTGACCAAGTCCAAGAGCACACCGATCACCCCTGAGCTGTACGACTACGTCCTTGCGCACAATCCGCCGTTGGACTCCGTACAGCGCGGCCTGGTGCAGATGACTCGCCAGCGGTTCCCGGACGTGGCGGGAATACAGTCGGCGCAGGAGCAGGGGCCGCTGCTGGCGTTCCTGGTACGGCTGATCGGGGCTCGGCACATCGTCGAGCTGGGGACGTTCACCGGGTTCTCGGCGCTGTCGATGGCCCAGGCGCTGCCCCCGGACGGCAGGCTGATCGCCTGCGACATCTCCGAGGACTGGACGGCTTACGGCCGGGAGGCCTGGGTGGAGGCCGGGGTCTCGGACCGTGTCGAGCTGCGGATCGGGCCCGCGCTGGACACCCTGCGGGCGATGCCGGCCGAGCCGCACATCGACCTCGTCTATGTCGACGCGGACAAGGCCAACTACATCCCCTACTGGGAGGAAGTGGTGCCCAGACTGCGGCCCGGCGGCCTGGTCGTCGCGGACAATGTCCTCTTCCACGGCCAGGTCGCCGATCCGGCGGTGACCGGACCGGCCCTGGCGATCCGGGAGTTCAACGACCATGTGATGGCCGACGACCGGGTGGAGGCGGTGATGCTCACGGTGGCGGACGGACTGACGGTGGCACGCAGACGGTAACGCAGGACCCGTGCGACGCCCTCTAGCCGCAGCAGCCGCCCCCGCAGCAACCGCCGCCCCCGCCGCCACTGGGGGCGGGGGCGGATGCGGAGCCGCCGACGGCGACTGCGGAGAGGAGCTTCACGGTGTCCTCGTGGCCGTCGGGGCAGATGGCCGGGGCGGAGGACTCGGCCATCGGCCGGTTCAGCTCGAAGGTGGTGCCACACGGGCGGCACCGGTATTCGTAACGAGGCATGGCCACAGGTTAGCCGCGGTGCGGTCAGCGCACGACCGTGCCCGGCGGCGCGCCCAGCATGCCCAGCTCCCCGCGGGTGGGTGCGCCCTCCCAGTCCCCGGGGGAGGCGACCGCGAACGCACCGGTGGTGACCGCACGCGCCAGGCGTCCGGCGAGGTCGGCGCCGTCCAGCAGCGCCGAAAGGTAGCCCGCCACGAAGGCATCGCCCGCACCCACGGCGTCCACCGCCCGTACCGGCTGTACGGGCCGGTGGAGTGAACTGTCGCCGCTGAAGGCCGTCGCTCCGTCCGCGCCCAGTTTGACCACGACCTCGCCGACGCCCAGCTCCAGCAGCCGCGTGGCCTGCGCCGCGATGGCGGCGCTCGGGTCGTGTTCCGGCTCAGGGCCCGCGATCGCGTCGGCGGGCAGACACAGCGGCAGCTCGTCGTCGGAGGCGATCAGGGCGTCGACGAAGGGAATCCACTCACGCAGGACCGGGGAGGCCTCCTCCGCGGTCCAGAGACGAGAGCGGTAATTGACGTCGAGGCAGACCAACGACTCGTGCTGCCGGGCAAGTTGGAGTGCGCGCCGGACCGCGGCAAGGGCTGCCGGGCTCAGCGCGGGGGTGATCCCCGTCAGGTGCAGGATGCGGGGCGGCGCGGCGGAGAAGGCCCGCTCGAGCGCGCTTGCCTGGAGCCGGGAACCGGCCGACCCGGCCCGGTAGTAGTGCACCCGGGTGACCTCGGGGAGGCGGGGCTCAAAAAGGATCAGCCCCGTCGGGGCGTCCGGGTCCGTCGAAGCGGCGGACACGTCGACGCCCTCGGCCCGCAGCGTACGGAGCACCAGCTGCCCCGCCTCGTCGTCGCCGACCGCGCCCGCCCAGTGCACCCGGTGGCCGAGCCGGGACAGACCGATCGCGACATTGCTCTCCGCTCCGGCGATGGAGACGTTCATCGTGCCGCCGAGTTTCAGCGGACCGCTGCCGCGCAGGGCGACCATCGTCTCGCCGAAGGTGAAGACGTCCGGCCCGGAACGCGGATGCCCCTCCCGCAGCGCCGCCCGACGCTCGTCCCAGCCGGTGCGCCCCCTTGCCCGGCCCTCCGCCTGCCGCTCTTCCCGCCCGGTCACCGTGCGCACGCCGCCTTGAACTCCGCCGCGCGCCCGCGCAGCGCGTCCAGGTCGCCGCCGTCCGCCGCGTCCCCGATCAGCGGCGATCCGACGCCCACCGCCACCGCCCCGGCCGCGAAATACGCGCTTGCCGTGGCCGCGTCCACCCCGCCGACCGGAACGAACGGCAGCTCGGGGAAGGGCGCCCGCAGCGCCTGCAGATAGCCGGGCCCGCCGACGGACGCCGGGAAGAGCTTCAGCGCGGACACCCCCAGGGCATCGGCCGCGATCACCTCGGACGGCGTCAGCACCCCGGCGAGCGTCGGCAGCCCCTGCCGTACGGATTCCTCCAGACCGGCCCCGAGACCGGGCGTGACCACCAGATTCGCCCCCGCCTCGGCGGCGCGGCGGGCATCGCCGGCGGACAGGACGGTGCCCGCGCCGAGCCACGCCGCATCGCCGAGTTCGGCGCGTGCGCGCCCTATGACCGTGAGGGCGTCGTGTCCGCTGAGCGAGACCTCGACCAGCGGAATGTCTTCCTCCGCCAAGGTCATGACCGTACGGAAGGACGCCTCCGCATCCTTGCCCCGGATGATGGCGACCAGCCGCTCGGCCCGGAGTGCCGTGCTGAAGTCCATGGGTTTCCTGCTCTCTCCTGCTCCCGTGCCCGAAACGGTCACCATTCTGCGAAGGCGCCGTCCTCATAACGCCAGACGGGGTTCCGCCAGGCGTGGCCCTTGGCATCGGCCGCCCGTACGGAGGCCTCGTCCACCTCCACGCCGAGTCCGGGGCGTTCGGTCCGCAGCAGCGCCCCGCCGTGGAAGCGGAACGGCTCCGGGTCCGCGACGTAATCCAGCAGCTCGGCGCCCTGGTTGTAGTGGATGCCGATGGACTGCTCCTGGATGAGGAAGTTCGGTGTGGTGAAGGCGATCTGGAGGCTGGCGGCCAGCGCGACCGGGCCGAGCGGGCAGTGCGGGGCGAGCTGCGCCCCGTAGGCCTCGGCGAGGGCGGCGATCCGGCGCAGCTCGGAGATGCCCCCGGCATGCGAGATGTCGGGCTGCAGGATCGACACGCCGGCTTGGAGCGGAGCCAGGAACTCACGGCGGGTGAAGAGACGTTCACCGAGTGCGATGGGAATGGTGGAGGTGTTCACGAGGTCATGGACGGCATGCATGTGGTCGCAGAGGACGGGCTCCTCGACGAACATCGGCGCGTATTCGGCCAGCAGCGGAAGCAGTCTGCGGGCGTTGGCGGGGGAGACCCGCCCGTGGAAGTCGAGCCCGAAGTCCCGTTCGTCGCCGAGGACTTCGCGCGCGGTCTCGGCGCGCCGCAGACACGCCCGTACCTCGGCGCGGGTGGCCACCGGGGTCATCCGGCCGCAGCCGTTCATCTTGACGGCGGTGAAGCCCGCCTCGATCTGAGCGGTGAGCGCGTCCCGGATGGCGTGCGGCTCGTCGCCGCCGATCCAGGCATAGGCGCGGATCTTCTCCCGTACGGGACCGCCGAGCAGCTGATGGACGGGGACGCCGTACTGCTTCCCCTTGATGTCCCACAGCGCTTGGTCCAGACCGGCGACGGCGGACGAAAGGACCGGGCCGCCACGGTAGAAACCGCCCTTGGTCATGACCTGCCAGTGGTCCTCGATACGCGATGCGTCCTGCCCCAGGAGGTACTCGGACAGCACCTCGACGGCTGCCCGGACCGGTTCGGCCCGTCCCTCGACCACCGGCTCGCCCCAGCCGACGACGCCCTCGTCGGTCTCCACACGGACGAACATCCAGCGCGGCGGGGCGAGGAACGTCTCGATGCGACTGATCTTCATGGAACGGACCGTCCTTTCGGCGCGGGGTTCGTACGCGTCGTCCTGCCCGCGGCCGTCATGGCTGCGGCCAGGGCCGTCGCCATGGCCATCGCCGTGGTCATCGTGATTGTCGCGCGGAACCGATCAGGAACAGGAGGCCGCCTAAGGGTGTTCGCGGGCGGACTTGTCGAGCAGTTCGAGCATCGCCATGTAGGCGCCGTCGACGTCCCGGTTGTGGACGGCCTCGACGACCGCGGCATGTACGGCATGCGGATGCTCGAATTCGCCGCCGCCGGCGTGCATCGCCCGGTTGCGCTCGATGAGCACGGGCACGATCACCCGGCGCATCTGCGCATAGAAGCGGTTGTTCGACGCCAGCAGCATCGCCGTGTGGAAGGAGGCGTCGGCGCGCACCAGCTGATCCGGATCACGCTCGGCGGCGGCCATCGCGCTCAGCGCGGCGTCGAGCGCCGCGAGATCACCATCGGTACGGCGCTCCGCGGCGAGTGCGGCCGCGGCGGGCTCGATGGACCGGCGGAGCTCGAGCATGTCGGCGAAGAAGTCGGAGGAGGCGCCGGCCGCGAGTTTCCAGCGCATCACGTCGCTGTCCAGGAGATTCCAGTCCTCGCGGGGGCGGACCAGGCTGTCGCCCTTCTGGCGGGCGTCGACCAGACCCTTGGCGGCCAGCACCTTGACCGCCTCGCGCACCATGGTCTGGCTGACGTCCAGCTCCGCCATCAGATCCGGCAGCGAGAGGGTGTCGCCCGTGCCATAGGTGCCGTCGAGGATCCGCCTGGCGAGCGCTTCGACGGTCGCTTTGTGCCCCCCGTGTCCCGCGTCCGAGGCGGCGTTCCCCGACTGCGTCATCCTGCTGCTCCCTGCTCCGCCCCGCGTGTCCGGCCAGCCGTCAGGGCGTACCGAGTCACGACCCCGCCTCGGTACGCCCTGACGTCCTGTTCCCCCGGCTCACGACTCCTTGCTGCCCGTGCCGGTCCCCGTGCCTGCCCCACTGCCGGTCCTGGTGCCCCGGTGGTGGCCGGTGACGCTGGTGCCGGGACCGAGCGAGCCGAGCCCGGCGTGCAAAGTGCCCTGGATCCGCACGCGGAACGACTGCCGTCCGGCCGTCATGCCGGCCACGGGATGCAGCTGTCCGCGGTCGAAGAGCTCCGCTTCCTCCGGGTGCCGGGCGCGCCAGTACGGATTGTCCTGCGACAGCCCGCCGCTCACCCGTCCGTACATCCCGAAGACCAGCAGCATCAGCCCGACCACGAAGCTGAAGAGAACGTTCTGGATCTGGAAGGCGAGGAAGTTCGCCCCCGTCTGCAGCAGGGCCAGGTTCACAAACCCGCTCAGGAGGAAGAGGACGCCCCACACGATGTTGAGGGTCGAGGCGTAGTTCCCACCGATCACCATGCCGGCGACGAGTATCGCTCCGACGACGATCGAGAGCACGCTCAGCGCGCCGTTGGTGTTCAGCCCGGCCACGGTGTCGCCGCCGGTGTCGAAGAAGCCGATGTTGTGGGTCAGGCCGAGGATGCCGAAGGCGACCAGCACCAGCCCCATCAGCCCGGCCCCGATGCGGTAGATCTTGCTGAGCCGGTGATCCACGGGCAGATGCTCATCGAGCCGGGTGTGATGCCGCTTGCCCCGGTGGAAGAGGTTCGCGGGCCCGTGCAGGGTCTGGTCCGTAGCCCCAGTAGCCATATCCGGCCTCCTTCGCGCAGAGGTGCCGCCTGGGCCGTGCTCATTCCAGCATCCGGCAACGCACCGCCGAACGCCATCGCGCCCGGCAACGGACCGGGCCCCGCCCCGCCGGCCGCTGCCCGCGCCTCAGCTGCCGGCCGTGCCGCGTGCGTCCCGGATCTCCTGCACCACCCGGGCCGCCGTCTGCCGTACCGCCTCGGTCTCGGTCAGGAAATGCCACCAGTCCGGATGCCGCCCCTCCAGGCCCGCAACGGCCCGGTCCAGCCGCGCCACCGCCTCGTCCAGCGGGCCGGCATGCCGCGGGTCGGGGGTGTTGCGCCCGGTCATCGCCAGCCGCTGCGCGTCCCGGATCACGAAGCGCGTCCGCTCGACCTCCTTCTGCCGGTCGAACGACACCGCATCGAGCCGCTGCAGCCGGTCGCCCGCCGCCGACACCGCCTCGTCGGTGCCGTCCAGCAGTGCCCGTACGGTCCCCAGCCGGCTCGTGGCATCGGCCCAGCGCTGCTCGTCGCGGGCCTGCTGCGCCTCGCGCAGTTTGACCTCGGCCTGCTTGACGGACTGCGCGGCCTGCTCCGGCACCTGCTGAAGGTCCTGCCAGCACGCCGCGCTGTACCGCCGCCGCAGCTCGCTCAGGACCGGATCGACCTTTGCGGCGCGTGTCGTGATCGCCTGCGCACGCGTCCGCAGCGACACCAGCCGCTTGTCGATCTCCGCCGCCTTCTCCGGCAGCCGCTCGGCCTCGGCCCGTACGGCCTCGGCCTTGCGCAGGACGTCGTCGGCGCGCCGGATCGTCTCCTGTACGCCGTGCTGCCCGGCACCCTGATTGAGCTTGGTCAGCTCCGGGGCGAGCGCCGCCAGCCGGGCCGCCAGCTCGTCGGCCTTCAGCCCCCGGGCCCGGACCGCATCCAGCGCATTGCTCGCCGCCAGCAGCGCCTGCCGCGCCCGCTCCACCGCCGGGGCCAGCCGCGCCAGCTGCGTCTCGGCGCTCTGCAGCAGTGGCCCCAGCCCCTGCGCGAAGCGGTCGAGGTCACCCTTGACCCGGTTCAGCTCGTCCTTGGCCCGCGTCAGATCCGCCCGCGCCCGCGACACCGCCGCGCCGTCCAGGTCGTCCCGGTCAAGATCATGGGAGTCGACGGCGGTGATATAGCCCTGGCTCACCTCATCGATACGGCGGCCGATCCCCTCGTACTCCTCCGCGGCCCGCCGTGCCGCCGGCGAGTTGTCGACCGCGATGATCGTCTCTATGGAGATCCGCAGATCCCGCTGCGCGGTGTCCAGTTCGTAGAACGCCGCCGCCGCGGCATCCTTCGCCGCCTGCGCCTCGGCCCGCTGCCCCTCCCCGCGCCCGAACCACCGGCGTGTACCCCCGCCCGCGAACGACTGCGGAACCATCGCCACCAGCAACGGCAATGGCAGCAGGGCGAGCGTCATGATGTCCCTGACGGGGCCCCCTCGGGGACGACGGCGTGCTCGCTGCTCATGCGGCTGAGTGTGTGTCGCCGTCACTTCCCTCTCCCGATCGGATTCGCCCCACAACCGACTGTCATTCTCCCACTCCCCGGAAACGAACACACCGGCCGGTAAGTTCGCAGTTCGAGCATGGGTTTGCCGTGCAGCCCAGTCGGCAAGGTAGTCTGTCGGCTCGGCCAGGGCGCATAGCTCAGCGGTAGAGCGCTGCTCTTACAAAGCAGATGTCGGCGGTTCAAATCCGTCTGTGCCCACCAGCGCAAAGACCCCCCGTTGACCATGACGGGGGGTCTTTGCCATCCAGGTCTGACATCAGCGGCGCTGGTCAGCCCGCCGCGGGCCGTCTCTTGAGCAGCCTGTCCCTGTGGCTCACGGCCTCACGCTGCGTGTCCTGCACGACGTGCGTGTACGTATTCATCGTGATCGCGATCTGACTGTGCCCAAGGATCTCCATCACGACGCGCGGCGCCACCCCAGCGGCGGTCAGCAGTGTCGCGCAGCCATGCCGGGCATCGTGCAGCCGGACGACACGAAGGTCCGTGTTCTTCGCGACGCGGGCGAAGGAGCGATACGGGTTCCGCGGTTCGATCGGCCGGCTTGCCTGGAGGGTCGGTCGCGTCGGTCTTCACCGATAACTGCGTTCATCCACAGCCGTGCGCTTCGGCCTGCTGAGCAGTAGCACGGCGCATCGGTGGTGCTCTCAGGATCAGGCCCCCAAGTTGTGATCCATCCGGTGCTCTCGCATGGACAGGGAGCGGTGTCATCGCACGGGATCGGTACTCCCTTGTGGCCGTCACTGACGCGTTGTCCAACTTCCCTACTCCCCGCCCTTGCCCCAGCGAGCGACGGTGGCGCGGGAGATTCCTGTCAGCTCGGCGACACGGCGATAGGGCACGTCAGCCTCGATGGCTTCGAGAATCAACGGACGGAGCTTGGCCGCAGGGAACACCTGGCACAGATGAGCCCGTAGGGTTTTGCCCATGGTGACTGCGACTGTCCGCGAGTGGCGTGACGAGGAAGGGTGGGGCGTGCTCGACTCCCCCGAGACACCAGGCGGCTGCTTCGGCCACTACTCCGACATCCAGACGGCCGGCTTCCGTACGCTGTCGCCCGGACAGCAAGTCGACCTCACATGGGAAGCCCCCGGGTTCAAGCAGGACGGGTACGACTACCGCGCGGTGATCATCGTGCCTCGGTCTGCCTGACATCCACACCTGACATCAGCAACGGTGCACGCCCGCGGCTCCTAGTGGCCTGCTGTGTCCTTGAGATATCTCTCGCCGCATGCGGCGGCGCCCGGTTGATCGAACTCACAAAGCGGATGTCGGCGGTTCAAATCCGTCTGTGCCCACCATGCGTGAAGAGCAAAAAGGCTCCGTACCAAGAAAGGTACGGAGCCTTTGTTGTTTCTCCGTGGCGCGCCCCGCCGACCTGCGCTTCTGCGCCGTCGTGTGCCCGTCGTCCGTAGTGCCATGGCTCGCTACGGCCGTGCATGCAGCAGGGAGATATCGCCGGATAGAGGGGCGTAGTCATCACGTGGAGAATTTCGATCGCGTCCTGGGTCGACTCGCGGCGGCAGGCCCGGATCGGCAGGGAAGTCAACGAGATCAGCCATAAGCAGGCGGAGGCGGCCGAGCGGCGGGCGCGTGCGGTGGAGGACGCGCTTGCCGTGGCGCTGCGGATCCTGGGGGACGGGGCGTCCGGGGCCCCGCTGGAGTTCCCCGGGTCGGTGGGCGAGGCGCACGGCGAGGTGCGGCGGGAGGCGCGGCGCCGCGGTGGGCATGGGTTCGCGCTCCGGAATGTGGGGTCGTCGACCGCGTTCGGGGTCCGTGCCGATCCCGACGGCTTGGGGGCGATCGCGCGCAATCTCCCGGAGGATGCCACGGTCTGGCCGGAGGCGCGGGCGGTGGCGGCGGGCTGACGGCGTTCTCGGGGCTCGTGCGAGTTGTTCGGCTTGTTTGTGGTTGTTCGTCGTAGGGCGGCTGTGTATCGTCGCCAGGGATGACTTGAAGTTTCAAGTAAATCTTTGCCCGCCCCGACCTGACACGGGAAGAGCGCTCGCGATGACGTCCCCCCTCGGCACACTCCAGCCCCTCCGGCCCGGTGCGGACACGCGCCACGCCCCTTCTCCGCACGGCTACGACATCGGTCTGCTCCTGCTGCGGATCGCGCTCGGGCTGACCATGGCCGTCCACGGGACGCAGAAGCTGTTCGGCTGGTTCGGTGGCGCCGGGCTCGAGGGGACCGGGCAGTTCTTCGCGCTGAGCGGCTATCCGTCGGGCAGGACGATGGCCCTGGTGGCGGGGTTGAGCGAAGTGCTCGGCGGGCTGGGGCTGGCGATCGGGCTGCTCACGCCGCTCGCGGGTGCGGCGGTCGTCGGCACGATGATCAATGCGCTCGCCGTGAAGTGGGGCGGCGGATTCTTCGCGCCCAAGGGCGTGGAGTACGAGCTGTTGCTGACCGCGGGTGCGGCCGCTCTGGCGCTGACCGGTCCCGGGCGCTATGCCGCCGACCGCCTTCTGCCCGTGTTCCGCGCGCACCGGCTCGTCCATGGTGTGGCCGCGCTGGTGCTCGCCGCGGTGGTGGCCGGGGGTGTGCTGCTGTTTCGGAAGTAGCGCAGGCAGAGGCACGGAAGAACAGTCGGGCCGAGCGTCCCAGGGGCGTTGCGGCGGAAGTTGGGAGTGGGTCTTGTCCGTACGACGTCTCAATCACGCGGTGCTCTACATCCGCGATGTGGCGCGGTCCGTCGCCTTTTACACCGAAGCCCTCGGGCTCACGCTGGACATGGAGATACCGGGCCGCGCCGCCTTCCTCAGCGCCGCAGGCTCGCTCAACGACCACGATCTGGGGCTGTTCGCGGTGGGGCCGGACGCGCCGGGCCCCGAGGCGGGCCGGGCCGGGCTCTACCACCTGGCCTGGGAGGTCGGCACCCTCGGCGAACTGGCGGCGACCGAGGCACGGCTCGCGGCCCGTGGCGCCCTGGTCGGCGCCACCGACCATCTCGTGTCCAAGTCCCTGTACGCCAAGGATCCGGACGGCAATGAGTTCGAGGTGATGTGGCGGGTCCCGCGAGAGGACTGGCCGGGCCCGGACGAGCCGAACCGGCTGCGGCCGCTCGACCTCGCGGCGGAGCTGAAGCGCTGGGGGCCGGACCTGATGACCGGCGCGGCGGCCGGCTCGGCCACCTGACGGGCCGCGCGGTGCCAGGGCCGTACGGGCCGGGGCCGTACGGGCCGGCGGCGTACGGGTCGGGTGTACGGCCGGGTGCACGGGTCCAGGAGCTCGACGCCGCCCGTTCAGAAGGTGATGCCGAGCCCGACGCCGAAGATGTCGCGTTCCACGGTGTCGTGCTGTGGGACCACCGACCGGCAGGAAGAGCATGCGGGGTGTACGCGCCCAGCCCCGTCGGCCGCGGGGTGCGGTCAGTGGCGCCCTGCGCGTGAGTGGGGCAAGGAGGACAGGAAGGCGCGCAGTTCGTGGTCGTAGAGCGCGGTGTTCTCCAGATTGACCATGTGGGCCGCGCCCGGTATTCGGATCCTGCGGGCACCCGGGACGGCGAGGGCGATCGCATGCGCGTTGGCGGCGATGTCCGTGCTGTCGAGGTCGCCGTCGAACACGACCGTCGGCACCCGTATCCCGGACAGCCGGTCTGCCGCACCGACCTCTATGGGCATTCCGGCGCCCATGCCGTCGGCGTGTGCCTCGACCGTAGCGGCGGCCGAGGCGCGCATCCGCTCGCGCAACCCGGGGTGGACGTCGGACGGTTGGCGGTGCGGGCCGTCCACCCACATCCGTAGGAAGTGCTCTACATACCGCTCCATACCGTCCGGTGCGCCGATCGCCGCCACCTGCGCCCTGATGTGCTCCAGGACGAAGGGGTCGGTGAAGGCGCGACCGCTGACCCCCGGTGAGGCGAGCGCCAGGGCACTGACCCGGTCCGGGTGGGCGAGGGCGGCGTCGAGGGCGACCCGGGAGCCGTGGGAGAGGCCGACGAGAACGGCGCTCGGCACATCGAGGGCGTCGAGGAGGGCGCAGAGGTCGTCGTGGTTGGCCCAGTCGCCGGTGACGGTGGAGGAGAGGCCGTGGCCACGGGAGTCGTAACGGATCACGCGATGGCCGGAGCCCGCCAGCCAGGAGAACTGTTCGTCCCACATGCGCACATCGAGCATGCCGCCATGTATCAGCACCACCGCGGGACCCTCACCGGCCGTCTCGTAGAACAGCTCGCCGCCCTGGACCGGAACGGTGCCGTTGTCGAGCTCGGCCCATGCGGCGAATGGGTGGGTCATTGCCTGTGCGCTCCCTTGTGTGACATGGGTGAGTGATGCGGTGGTGTTGAGCCCTGGAGGTCCGGGGCATCGGGTGAGCCCTGGAGTTACGGGGCTCTGGGCTCATTCGAGTTGGTTGTCCTTGTTGTCGGGTTCTTCTGGGGCAACGCGCGAGCCGTTTGCCAGGTGCCGGAATTCCTCGCCGAGTCGGTCGAGTACGCGAAGGGTCGTCGTGACGTCGTCGCTGGACAGGTCGGTCAGCCTGCGGTGCAGCTCGGCGGCCTCGAATTCCTGGATTCCGCGCATCACCTCGCCGCCCTCGGCGGTGAGCTGAATCAGGGACGAGCGGCGGTGTGCGGGATTGGGGGCCGTCACCACCAGGCCCAGCTCCGCCGCGTGGTTCACCCAGCGCTGGACCGGTTGCCGGTCGAGCCCCAGGGTGCGGGCCAACTGCGGCACCGTCCGGGGGCCTTCGCTGCGCAGGGCGTCGAGCAGTGCGTGTTCGCCGGCGGTCATGCCGGTGCCTTCCAGCTCGCGCTCCACTGCGCGCACGATCGTGCGATGCAGGGGCCACAGGCGTCGTATGACGTCGTACAGCAGCTCCTCGGCGGGCTCCGGCCGGCCGCCGCCGTTATGTGCCTCAATGTCGGCCGCGGTGTCCGTCGCGGTGTGGGTCGCGGTGTGGGTCGGAGTATTCGTCGAGCTGTCCGTCGGGCTGTCCGTCGAAGTGTCTGTCGAGCTATCTGTCACGGCATCCCCTTAATGACACTGATGATGTCATGATGACATCGAAGATGTCGTTTGGGAAGGCGCTTTGCGCGGAAGGATGTTGGTGAGGCGAGAGGCGGTCGAGGATGGGAGGCGGGGTGGAGGATGACGGTGCGTCTGCTGCGTGTGGTGGGGGCGGCCACCGCGGTGTACGGGGTGGCGGTGACCGTGATGCCGGACCTGCTCGCCAGGCCCTCGGGGCTCGTCGACGAGGAAGGGCGGAGTGCACGGGCGACCCGGACGTCGCTGCGTCCGCTCGGCTGGCGGGATGCGGCGAGCGGGCTCGCCATGGTGCTGGCGCCCGAGGGGCCGGCGCTGCGCACGGCGGCGTATGTGCGTATCGCGGCGGACTTCGGGGATGCCGCGCTGCTCGCGGCGACCTTGCCGGGGCGCGGACGGAAGGTGAAAGCGGTGGCGGTGTCGCTGGGGTGGGGTGCGCTGTCGGTTGTGGGATTGCTGGGTGATGCCTAGTCGGTCCGGGGGAGAGGGGCTTCTTCAGGGGTGAAGGTAACGATGAGGTCGGCGCGGTCGCGGGTCGCTGCCACGGTGCGGGCGTTGGCCTCGTCCGAGGCGTGGACGAACCGTTCGGCGTCGGCGCGTGGGCGGCCGAACCGCTCGTGGCGGTCGACCAGGCGCCGAACGCGTTCCGGGGCGTCCAGATCGACGTACCAGACCTCGTCGAGCAGGGAGCGGATGCGGGCCCATGGTGCGGAGTCGAGAAGGAGGTAATTGCCCTCGGTGACGACAAGGGAGATGTGGGGTGCCACGGGGATGCTCCCGGCGACCGGCTCCTCAATGCGGCGGTCGAAGGCCGGGGCGTAGACGGCGGTGCCGGGGTCCGGGGAGCGCAGGCGGGTCAGCAGGGCCGCGTATCCGGCGGGATCGAAGGTGTCGGGCGCGCCCTTGCGGCCGGTGCGGCCGAGGCGGTGCAGCTCCGCCTCGGCGAGATGGAAGCCGTCCATCGGGACGAGCGCCGCCTGCCCGGCAAGCTCCGCCACCAGATGTGCGGCGAGGGTGGACTTGCCGGCGCCCGGCGGGCCCGTGATGCCGAGCAGTCGGCGGCGGTCCGGGCGTGCGGACGCGGCGAGCCGGCGGGCGCGGGAGAGGAGGCGCTGGGGATCCATGGTGCCTCCATCGTGCCCGATCGCCCGCCGGTCGCCGGTGTGGGGCCCGGCCGCGCCGAGGGTCAGCGCTGGTACTCCATCCCGTACTTTGCGCCGATCTCATTGAGGCGCTCGAGATCGGGGTGTCCGTCCTTCGTGGCCACCGGTCCGGCCTCGAACATGTCCTCCACGAACTCCTCCCAGCCGCCGGGTGACGAGATCTGCAGACATCGTGCGGGCGGCTGGGAGGCGTTGCGCAGCGCATGCGGTACGCCGTGCGGCAGCAGGGCGCAGGTGCCGGCGGTCAGTCGGTGGGTTGCGCCGTTGATGTCGACCTCCATCTCGCCCTCGAGGATGTAGAGGATCTCGTCGGCGTCGTGGTGGATGTGCGGCGGGATGTCGATATGGAGCTGGGTCTCCAGGACGGAGAGCCGGCCCTCGGTGTCGTCGGTACGGGCCTTTACGGCGAAGCCCGGCGGGAGGGGGACCCGGCCCGGCCGTCGTTCGCCGGCCGGCAGTACGAAGAAGCGTTCTGCCGGCGGCCTGGGCTGCCTTGTCTCCTTGGGCATGGTCATCGCTGATCCTCTCCGGGACGGGAAGGTGTGAACGAGAGGGGGAAAGCATAAGTGGAAACGGAATCCTGTTCCGTTTGTCTACGCTAGCAGTAGCATCGGCGATGTGGCAGCCTCCTCGACCTCCCCCGCACCGCAACGCAGGCCGCGTGCCGATGCCGAGCGCAACCGCACCCGTGTGCTCAACGCCGCGCGCGAGGTGTTCCGCGCGCGCGGCGACGAGGCGCAGATGCCCGAGGTGGCCCGTGCGGCCGGGGTCGGAATCGGGACCGTCTACCGGCACTTCCCGAACCGGGTGGCTCTGATCGCCGCCGTGGGGGAGCAACGGCAGGCGGAGATCGTCGAGTTCGGGCGTACGGCATGTCTGCCGTGTGCGGAGGCAGTGGAGGGGCTGGCCGCCTACCTCCGGCACATCGGGGAGGTGCTCAGCGCCGAACGCGGGCTGTCCGCGTCCATCGAGGCGGCATTCGGGTCCACCGAACCGGCCGGGGAGGGGCGGGCGGGGGCCGAGGCCGTCGCCGCCCAACTGCTCGCCCGCGGCAAGGAGGAGGGCACCGTACGGGCGGATGCCGAGGTCGTGGATGTGGTGATGATCGTGTGCGGGCTGGCCGCGGTGATCCGTAATGACGCGGGGGACTGGCGCCGCTATGTGCGCAACGCGTGCGCGGGGCTGAGGGCTTAGGGGTGGCGGCGGGACCGGGACCGGGGTTCAGGCCGGGACCGAGGTTCAGGCCGCCGCCGGGACCGAGGCGCGGGCCGGGACCGGCCCGCGATACGGGTCGCCTGCCGCCTGCCTACGGTGTCAGCCCGCCGCGCCCAGCCGCCACAGGGACGTGACCTCGGCCGTACGGGCCACATGGAGCGGGTCGGAGGTGTCACGGGCGCGCGGATGGCGCGGCGTGATGTCGAGCCGGTCCAGGACCGTGAGGCCGCCCCGGGCGAAGGCGTCGAGGAGCTCGGCGCGTGGCCGCAGCCCGAGGTGTTCGGCCAGGTCGGAGAGGATCAGCCACCCCTCGCCGCCCGGGGCCAGATGATCTGCCAGGCCGTCCAGGAAGCCGTGCAGCATCTGGTTGCCCGGGTCGTACACCGCGCGCTCCACCGGGGACGTCGGTTTGGCGGGCACCCAGGGGGGATTGCAGACGACCAGCGGGGCGCGCCCGGCCGGGAACAGATCGGCCTCGACCACCTCCACCTGCCCGGCGACGCCCAGCCGTTCGGTGTTCTCGCGGGCGCACGCCAGGGCGCGCGGGTCCTGGTCGGTGGCCACGATCCGCCGCACCCCGCGGCGTGCGAGCACCGAGGCCAGTACGCCGGTGCCGGTGCCGATGTCGAACGCCAGGTCCTGGCCGGGCAGCGGCGCCTCGGCCACCAGGTCGACGTACTCGCCGCGCGCCGGTGAGAAGACGCCGTAGTGCGGATGGATCCGGTCGCCGCCGAGCGCCGGGATCTCGACGCCCTTCCTGCGCCATTCGTTGGCGCCGATGAGGGCGAGCAGTTCGCGCAGGGAGAGGACGGAGGCGGTGCCGGGGGCGGCGCGCTCCGTGGATTCCGGGGCCGTCGGCGGGCCGTACGCCCTGGTGCAGGCCTCGCGGACGTCGGGTGCGCGGTGCAGCGGGACGGCGTAGGACGCGTCGAGGGGGACCAGCAGCATGCCCAGGATGCGGGCGCGCTGGTTCTGGGCGGCGCGGTGCAGATGGAATGCCTGGGTGACGTCGGCGGGGGTCGTCTTGCGGGGGCGGCGGTCGATACGGCGGGCCATCGCCGTCAGCAGCTGGCGGGCGTTGTGGAAGTCGCCGCGCCAGAGGAGAGCGGTGCCCTCGCAGGCGAGCTTGTAGGCGTCGTCGGCCTTTGTGCGGTCGTCGGCGATGACGATCCGGCGGGGCGGCGGGGAGGCGTTCTCGGAACGCCAACGGGCGGAACGGGCCTCGTCGGCCTCGGTCCATTCGACGACCGGCGGAGAGTTCACCGAAATGTGCCTCGCGATAGTGGTTCGGGCCCCGCCCTGCGGAGGGGGACGGTCGACTTTACTCCGTGCCGGGGCGGGACCCTCGTCCGCTGTCGCCGGCAGCCCGGCGGGAGCAGGATGGAGAGAGTCGGGCAAGGCGGGAGGAAGTGAGATCAGGGCGCAAAGCGCTGTTACTCGGTACATCGATCGATGTGGGGCGTACATGGCGGATCGCGGCAGCCTCCCGGTCATCGTGGCCGTGGATGGATCCGTGGACAGTGAGCGGGCGTTGCGCTGGGCCGGGGAGGCGGCGCGGCTGCGCTCCGCGGCGCTCCAGGTGGTCCATGTCTGGCCGTATGTCACCGCCGTGCGGGTCGCCGACGACGACGGATCCGGTGATCCCGTGCTGGACGAGCTGCGCGCGCAGCCGCTGGCCTGGAGCCTGCCGCAGGTCGAGTTCCGCAGCCTCAGCGGGCTGCCCGACACCCAGCTGCCCGCGCTCGGCGCCGAGGCGCAGCTGCTCGTCCTGGGCTCGCGCGGCCGAGGCGGCTTCGCCAGCCTGCTGCTCGGCTCCAACGGCCTGGCCTGCGCCGCCCAGTCGGCCTGCCCGGTCGTGGTCGTGCCCCGACCGGACCGGGACGGCACCGGGCGCGACGAGGAAAGCGAGGACGGCGAGGATGGTGAGGACGGCGAGGCACTTCCGCCAGCCGTCCTGCAGGTGACCCTCGGCGTGGACGCGACCTGCGAGGAGCCCGGCGCGATCGGCTTCGCGCTCGCCGAGGCGAGCCGCCGCGGCGCCCGGCTCAAGATCGTCTCCGGCTACTCCTGGCCGATGCTGATGCCGCCAGACTTCGCCTACGTCCCGGCGGTCTACGAGACCACGCAGCAGCAGTACGAGGACGCGCTCGGCAGCCGGCTGGCCGATGCCCTCGCCCCGCACCGCGCCCGGTACCCGGAGGTCGGCGTCCAGGTGGAGCTGCGGAACGCGGACGCCGCCGGGCAGTTGGTGGAGGCATCCAGGGCCAGCGATCTCGTGGTGGTTGCGCGGCGCCGTCGTCGGCTCCCGATCGGCCGGCGGCTGGGCTCGGTGGCGCATGCCGTACTGCTGCATGCCCTCTGCCCCATCGCCGTTGTGCCGGAGGATCCGGAAGGGCCGGCGAGTCCGGAGCGTCCGGCAGCGTAGGCGACCGGCCGTCGGTACGCCGACGTGCGGCCTGAGTCCGGGCAGTCGGACCGGGCGGTCGGACCGGCCAGCCGGGCCGGGCGGTCGGAGCCGTCAGTCGATGCCGAAGGGTGCCGCATAGCGGACGGTGCCGCGCGGAGGTATGGAGTCGTCCAGGGAGAGCGCCATAAAGGCCTCGTCCGGCCAGGGCTGCGGGGGCAGGATGCCGAAGCGGGGCGCGGCCGGCACGAAGCCGAAGCGCGGGTAGTACGGCGGATGGCCGAGGACGATCGCGGTCCGCTCACCGGCCGCCCTCGCCGACTCCAGCAGTGTCCGGATGACCGTGCCGCCCGCGCCCCGCTTCTGGTGCTCGGGCAGCACCGCGACCGGGGCGAGTGCCACGGCAGGGACATCGTCGACGTAACACCGCGTCAGCAGGGCGTGGGCGGCGACCGTGCCGTCGGGAGCGTCGGCGACGTAGGACAGACCGGGCAGCCAGGCCGGGTCGCGGCGCAGCGCGTCGACGAGATCCGCCTCCTCCGCCGTCTCGAACGCGGCGAGGCCGACCCGTCGGACGGCCGGTATGTCAGCGGAGGTCTCGGGGCGGGGACGCCAGATGCCGGCCCGCCCGCTGCCGGTGCCCGTGTGGGTGCAGCTGCTGGTGCCGGCCGGGCCGCTCATGCCGCTCGTCCTGTCCGTATTGCTCGCCTCGCTCGAACCGCTCATGCCGGCAATCGTCGCACCGGGGTCTGACAACGGGCCAGGCGTTTTCTGCCTGCCGGCGGGCATGACAGTCACCACGGCACCGGCGGTCACAACAGCCCCGCCGCCCCGCCGCCGTCAGCGCGCCGCCCGGCGCTCCGGCCGCCGCATCAGGAACACCGCCGCCGACCCCGCCGCGAACAGGGCGAACACCGACAGCGCGGTGCCCACCCAGGACACCCCGAGCCACTGGCCGCCGAAGTAGCCCAGGCTCACGCTGTACGCGGCCCAGGCGAGCCCGGCCAGTGCGGACCAGGGCAGGAACTCGCGGACCGTACGGTGCGCGACGCCGGCGCCGAGGCTGACCACCGAACGTCCGGCGGGCGCGAAGCGGGCCAGGACGACGAGGCCGCCGCCCCCGCGGGTGAGCGCCGCGCCGAGACGTTCCTGCGCGGCGGACAGGCGGCGGGAGCGGCCGATGGCCCGGTCGAAGCGGTCGCCGCCGCGCCAGGCCAGGCGATAGGCGACCATGTCGCCGAGCACCGAGGCGGTGGCCGCGCACAGCACCAGGGAGAACATTTCGGCCAGGTGGTGGCCACCGCCGTGGACGGAGGCCGCGGCGCGCACGGAGTCGACCGCGTCCGAGGCCGTGCCGGTGCCGGCGGCCGTGGTGGCCGCGGTGATCACCAGGACCCCGCTGGGCAGGATCGGCACAAAGACATCGAGGACGATGGAGAGGCTGACGATCACATACACCCAAGGGGTGCCACTGAGGGCCCCCAGGTTCTCCAACAACGCGCCACTCCCGGTCCGGACCCCGCCGCGACGTCGCTCGGTGCGGCAGGGGCGGCTCTACAGCCATACAGCGTACGCCTGGCCTTCTTGGCCTCCTGACCTGGGGCGGTGTGTGTTAAGTGGGTCACGGACCCAGGTGGCGAAGGGGCCTTGTACGACGACACGGCCCGTACGGCAGCTGCACCGTACGGGCCGTGAAAAGCGCCGGGATCCGAAGGCCCCGGCACAGGGAACGTCAGGCCGCGCTCGGCTCGCGCTGGGCGGCCGGCGCCTGCTCGGCCTGGCGGTCGCCGAAGAAGAGGCGGTCGAGCGACCAGGAGCCGGGGCCGGTGAAGATGATCAGCAGGAAGGCCCAGCAGAACATCGCGGACGCCTCGCCACCGTTCTGAATCGGCCACAGCGCCGAGCCCTGGTGGGCGGAGAAGTACGCGTACGCCATCGAGCCGGAGCTGATGAGCGCCGCCGCGCGGGTGCTGAGGCCGAGCATCACCAGGATGCCGCCGGCGAGCTGGATGACCGCGGCGTACCAGCCCGGCCAGGCGCCCGTCGGGACGGTGTGGCCGCTGCCCATCGCGCCGCCGAGGATGCCGAACAGCGAGGACGCGCCGTGGCAGGCGAAGAGCAGCCCGGTGACGACGCGGAACAGCGCGAGGACGTGCGGCGTGGATCTCTCGGTGAACGACGTCAGGGGACTGGACATGGGGACTCCTACGGCTTCTGGGGACGAGGTAACCGCTGGAAGCATAGGTTAGGGCAGCCTAATCAGTACTTGCAAGTTCAACATTTGGACGGATTGCCGCCGGCGCCGGCGTCCGCACCGCCACCTGGAGCGCCGCCCGCGCCACCGCGTCCGTATCGGCCAGTGTCACCGACCCCACACCGGGGCGCGCCCCCGCCGCCGTCACCCAGTGCACCCCCTCCGTCGGCACACCGACCGCGAACCGCCGCGGATGGCGCCGGCCGTCGGCCCCGATGAGGTGGTACGGGCTCGGCGACACATCCAGCCCGCCGGTCTCGTAACCGTCCACCGTGTGCGGCCGGCAGCCCCCGTCGGCCAGCAGCCCGGCCAGCAGCGCATCGGCGGTGCGCCGCACGTCCGGCTCCGGCAGCCGCGCCTCTATCAGGGCCGCCGCCGTCACCTCCGACCCCGGTACGTCCCGCGAACGGGCGGTGAAACCCGGCCCGCGGCCGTCCGGAGCGCCGAGCCGTACCTCCATCCGGGGCCCGATCACCTCCAGCACCCCCGCCTCCATCAGCGCCGCCATCTCCTCTATCCGGCGCCGCGGCGGCCCGATGGACAGGAACGCGTTCAGCGGCGTGTACCAGCGGTCCAGGTGGTCGCGGCGGGACGTGCCCCGCAGCCCGCCGTGGTCGACGATCTGCCGCAGCTCGTTGCGCAGATCCCGCAGCACGTCCAGCGCCGCCTTGACCGGGCCCGAGACATTGTCCTGCCGGGCGTCCGCGACGTCCTGCCGCAGCCGCGCCAGCAGCCAGCCCCGGAAGGCGGCGCGGTCGGCGAAACGCCGACCCGCGTGCGGGCGGGCGACCCGGTCCCAGTCCCAGCGTTCGGCCGGCCCGATGCCGAACGCCTCGAGCGCGTCGGCCTCTTCGGGGCTGCGGTGCGCGCTGCCCAGGAACCGCTCGCGGAACCGGTCCCCGGCCGCGGCGCCACCTGGAGTGCGGCGGCCCAGCAGCGCCTCGTAATAGACCGTCTCCACCTCCTTGGCCACCAGGGGCCACACCTCCGCCAGGAAGTCGGGCAGGTCACCGGAGTCGGCACGCTTACGGAAGGCGGCGATCACATCCGGTGTGAGCAGCAGCGGCAGATGCCGGCCGTGCGCGCCCTTCGCGTTGTCCCCGCGCGCGTGGTACGGCACACCGCGCCGGGAACCCGCGTACAACCGGGGCTCGCGGCCGGACGGCTGATAGGCCAGCGTGCCGTCCGCGCCCCGGGCGAACCGCCCGCCGCGGGCCGTCGTCAGCAGCGCCATGTGATCGAAGAAGTTCAGGCCGAGCCCGCGCAGCAGTACGGGGCGGCCGGGTGCCAGCGCCGACAGGTCCCCGGCGAGGTCGGCCGGGTTGGCGGGCGGGAGGTGGCGCAGGCCGTGCCCGGCGGCGTAGTCGGCGAGCCGCCGCTCCTCGGGGGCGGGCTCGGCCGGCAGATGGCCCTGGGCGAGCACCACCGCGCCCAGACCGTGCAGCGCCCGCCCGTCGTCCAGGTGGAGCGACTGGGAGCCGTCGGGCGCCTCGGCCAGCCGCACCGCGCGGGCGGCGTGCGCTACGACCGTCACCCCCTCTGGAGCGGTGCGCACCACCTGGCCGTGGAACCACTCCAGATAGCGGCCGTACAGGGCGCGCCCCGGATAGTCGTCCGGGCCGACGTCGCAGCCCTCCCAGGCGTACAGGCTCGGTCCGGTCCGTATCGGCCCCGCGCATTCCACGCTCTCGTCGGTGAACAGCGTGACCTGCGACGCCACGGTGTTCATCAGCAGCTCGGGCGACTGGGCGGTGCGCCATACCTGGCCGGCGCCGGGCGGCGTGGGGTCGATGACATGTACGGTCAGGAGGGTGCCCGGGGCCAGTTCGGCGGCCGAGGCGCAGACCCGCTCCAGCACACTCGTCCCGCGCGGCCCCGCGCCGACGACGGCGATGGCGGGCTGAGTGTGGCAGTCGGCGAGGTGGTCGGCGGCCAAGAGGGGCGCTCCCTGGGGCGACGGGCGAAACGTGCGCCCTATCATCACTGCCCGCCGCCGCGTCGCAGCACCCGGGGCGGCAAAAGGAGTTCGCCGGATCCGCGGGCTGTCCGCCCGGTGGCCGGCGGCCCACGGGCGCCGAACCTCCCGCATCACCGCTTTCCCTGGCAACCCGCCCACCCGCCGCGGAAAGCCGCCATAACGCCCCAAGCCGACTGCCGCCCGCAGGGCGTGGCGCCCGCCGCCCGGTGGCCCCGGACGGCGGACGCGCAGAACTGCCGGAGGGCTCAGCAGCCGTCCAGGATCTTCTTCAGCGCGGCCTTCTCCGCGGAGTCCGCGGTCATGCCGTACTCGTGCTTCACCCACACCCACATCCGGGCGTACTCACAGTGGTACGAAGCCTTCGGCGGCAGCCACTTCGCCGGGTCCTGGTCCCCCTTCTCCTGGTTGACGTTGTCGGTGACGGCGATCAGCTGAGAGTGCGTCAGGTCGTTGGCGAGCTCCTGGCGGCGCTCCGTCGTCCACTGGGCGGCGCCCGACTTCCACGCCTCCGACAGGGGTACGACATGGTCGATGTCCAGATCGGACGCCTGGGTCCAGGTCGCCCCGTCGTACGCCGAGACCCACTTGCCGCTCACCGCCGCACAGCTGCCGTCCTGCTGTACGTCCGTACCGTCCCTCTTGAGCACGACCTCGCGGGTGTTGCAGCTGTTGCCCTGGTCGATCCAGTGCGGGAACTTGTCGCGGCTGTATCCGTCCTGCGGACCCTCGGGCTGCTCCTTGATCTCGGTGAGGTACGTCTTGGCGGTGGCCGCGTCCGGCGGGCTGGGCGGCGCGGCCTGGGCGCTCTGGCCGCTCAGGACCAGCGTGCAGACCAGCGCCGTGGCCGCGCCCGCGGCGACGGACACGCGACGCGCGTAGACCTTTGACATCGGAACTCCCTTGAAGTGGGGGGAAGTCGAGCTGTGATGCGGGCCCATGGTGGCGACGTGGGGTTTCCACCGGATGGGCTTCAGGTAACAGAGTGGCGACATGCCCACGTCAGTTCAAGGGCCTGGCGGAACCCGCTGACGGAGCGCCATGCACGTGGCGGAGCCGCCCGGTTGGGGCATACCGGGGCGGACGCCCCCCTACAGTGAGCGCGTGCTGCTGCCGGTGAACATCACCCTCGGTATCGTCCTCGCTGTCCTGTTGGCCGCCGCCGTGGCCGTCGCCGCCGTGGCGCGCCTCGGCCATGCCAGGGCCATCGCCGTCGCGGGCCTGCGCGCCGCCGCCCAGTTGGCGGCCGTCTCGTACCTCATCGGCTGGGTGGTGGGGGCGCTCCCCTGGCTGGTGTGTTTCCTGGTGCTGATGTTTGCGGTGGCGGTACGGACCGCGGGCCGCCGGATCACCCGGAACCACACCTGGTGGTGGGCCGCCGTGCCGATCGCCGTCGGGGTCGCCCCGGTCATCGGCATCCTGCTGCTCACCGGCCTCCTCCCGCCGCGCGGCCTCACCCTCATCCCCGTCACCGGCATCCTCATCGGCGGGGCGCTGACCGCCACCGTCCTGGGCGGGCGGCGCGCGCTGGACGAGCTGGAGACCCGCCGTGGGGAGTTCGAGGCGGGGATCGCGCTCGGGCTGCTGGACCGGGACGCGCGGATGGAGGTGGCCCGCCCGGCAGCTTCGGACGCGCTGCTGCCGGGGCTGGACCAGACCAGGACGGTGGGGTTGGTCACGCTGCCCGGCGCCTTCGTCGGGATGCTGCTGGGCGGTGCCTCGCCCGTACAGGCCGGTGCGGTACAGCTGTTTGTGCTGGTCGCCCTGCTCGCGGTACAGGTCGCGGCCTGCGCGGTCGTGCTCGAGCTGGTGGCGTGCGGGCGGATGCACCGCGTACCCTCGACGGCAGCAGAAGGGGAGTAGCTCTCTGCCGGACCGTCGACATACTGCTGTCCCTCGTGGTCAGCCGGCGCCCGGAGGCCCGGTATGTACGTACCGCGCCAGCGAGACCTTCGGCCGCAGTGTTCAACGCTGCCGTGCCGAAGCGACCCCTCTTCCGGGCCCCTTGGGTGCGGCCCGACCGATCGAGGTAAGCACTTCGTGTTCAGCTTCACCGTCGCCGCCGTGGTCTTCGGCGTCATCTTCCTTGCCGAGCTGCCCGACAAGACCGCCCTCGCGGTGCTGATGCTCGTCACCCTCCCCCACTCTCGACTTCGCTCGAGCGGGGGGACCCCCATCCGGGCCTCGTACGTCTTCGCCGGCGTTGCCGCCGCCTTCCTGGTGCACGTCGCGCTCGCCATCGCCGCGGGCAGCGTGCTCACCCTGCTCCCGCACCGCGTGGTCCAGGCGGTGGTGGGGGTGCTCTTCCTGGCGGGCGCCGCCGTCCTGCTGTTCAAGAAGGACGACGACGAGGAAGAGGTGAAGAAGCCCGCCGACCAGAGCTTCTGGAAGGTCTCCGGGGCGGGCTTCATGATGATCATGGTGGCCGAATTCGGCGATCTGACCCAGATCATGACGGCCAACCTCGCCGCCCGTTACGACGACCCCGTCTCCGTCGGCGTCGGCGCCGTTCTGGCCCTGTGGGCCGTGGCGGGCCTGGGCATCCTGGGCGGCCGCACGCTGATGAAGTACGTACCGCTCAAGCTGATCACCAAGGTCGCGGCCGGGGTGATGGCACTGCTGGCGGCGTTCAGCCTGTACGAGGCGATCGGCGGCTGAGGCGGCGGCCGGGGTGGTGGCCGGGGCGGGCCGGGGCCGTCGGCCGTGGGTCCGCCCGCGGTCGGCAGGTCGGCGCGTTGGCAGGCCGGCCGCTCGGCCGCTCGGAGGGGCGCCGCTCGGCGGCTCAGGCCGCGATGTGCAGCGCTATCAGGCCGTCCGCCTGCGCCTCGACGCGGATCTGGGTGAGGTCGCGTACGTGAGCGGTGGGCGCGAAGGCGGGGGCGCGGTCGCCGACCCCGACGACGCGCATGCCCGCCGCCCGGCCTGCCAGGATGCCCGCCTCGGAGTCCTCGAGGACGAGGCAGTCCTCGGGGCGGTGGCCCAGCTCGGCGGCGCCCTTGAGGAAGCCCTCCGGGTCGGGCTTGCTGGCGCCCACGGACTCCGCGGTGATCCGTACGGACGGCATGGGCAGCCCGGCGGCGCCCATCCGGGCATCGGAGAGGGAAATGTCGGCGGAGGTCACCAGGGCGTGCGGGAGCCGGGCTATGGCGTCCATGAAGGCGGGTGCGCCGGGGACCGGCACCACGCCGTCCATGTCGGCGGTCTCCTGCGCCAGCATCCGGCGGTTGTCCGCCAGGTTGAGCTCCATCGGGCGGTCCGGGAGCAGCGCGGCCATGGTGGCCCAGCCCTGGCGCCCGTGGACGACCTTGAGGACCTCGTCCGCGTCCATCCCTTGCTCGGCGGCCCAGCGGCGCCAGCAGCGCTCCACGACGGCTTCGGAGTTCACGATCGTGCTGTCCATGTCCAGCAGCAGGGCGCGGGCGGTGAGCGTGGTGGTGGCCGTCATCGGCGGGCTCCTGGGCGCTACGGGCGGAGGGACAGGCACGGCCTGTGGAGACACAGACGAATACACAAGCGGTCCCGCCCGCCGGTCAGGGAATGCGGGCGGAACCACTTTGTTCCTACACGATACAAAACGGCCGGGGGTGCCGACAACCACCCTGGTCAGCGAGGGGGCCGGCCCCGCTTTCTATGGCTCGTCGGTCTGCGACTCCAAGGACGCCCGGGTCTGCTCCCCGTAGACGCCGTCCGGGTCGCCCGTCACCCCGTACGCCTCCTGATAGCGCGCGACCGCGGCCCGTACGTCCGCGTCGTACCGGCCGTCGTCGGGGCCCAGATAGCGGGCCAGCTGCCGCAGCCGGTTCTGCAGCTCCGCCACCTCGGGGCCGCTGGACCCCTCGCGCAGCGCGATCGGACCGGTGGGCGCGGTGCTCGGCTGCCCGTCCGGGGGGCGGCTGACGCTGCCGGAGGCCCGCGTGGGGGCGGGCGGCCGCGGCGTCGGCGTCCGGTGCGGCGTGAGCGTGTCCCTGGAGGTCGGGCGGGAGCTGGGGCGCTGCGAGGGTGCCTGGCTCGGGTGCGGGGAGGAGGGGCCGGTGGCGGAGGGGCCGGGGCTGCCGTGCGTCGGGAAGGCGGCGGTGGGGGCGACCGTGCTGTGATCCGGTGGCGCGGCGCGGTCGCGTTCGCCACCGGAGAGCATGTCGGTGCCGAGCAGTACCGCGGTGGCCGCCACCGCCGCCCCGGTGACGGCCAGTACGGCCGGCAACGCGCGCTTACGGGGTGCGGCGTGGCCACCAGGGGCAGCCGGGGTGCCCGGGGGAGTTTCGGACGACGAGGTGAAGGTTCTGGAGGTGGGACCGGAACGGAGCGGCCTGGGGACGGCCGGCGGCGCCTGAGGGGCGGCGGTGCGCATTCCCGTACGGGCATCAGGGATCCCCCCTGAACCGCCTAACAGGTCGTCCCGCTCATCCAGGTGGTCCCGCTCATCCCAGCCGTCCTGCCCATCCACGGCGTCCCGGTCCTCGTCGCCGTCCTGACCGGCCAACGACACATAAGGCCGGATGCGCAGCGGATCAAAGTCCTCCGCGCCGGCCGCCGCGCACAGGCAGGTCGGCAGGCCGCCGCCGCGTACGGGGGCAAAGCAGTGCGGGCAGGTCTGTGCCGTCACGAACGGTCGCCTCCAGGGAGCCGTGAGCCCTCGAACAGGCAGCGATTATGCAGAGCCCGCCGGGGTCTGCACAGGCGCTCCGGGACATCCGCCGGGCATCTCCCGGATGTCCACCAGGTGACCACGGCACCGGAGGCACCCGCAGGCGAGCCATATCGCTGTTCAGCGGGCCATATCGGGCGGAACCCACCACGATGGAAGGAACGCGAAGGGCGGCCCGCGCCGGGGGAGGGCCGTCCCGAACCGAGGGAGAAGCTCATGGCGCAGGACACCAGCGCCCCGGCCATACCCGGCGAGGGCCAGTCCCAGCAGACGGTCCTCGTCGCGATCGGCGCACTGCTGCTCGGCCTGCTGATCGCGGCACTCGACCAGACCATCGTCGCCACCGCACTGCCCACCATCGCCAGCGATCTCGGCGGCCTCAACCACCTGTCCTGGGTGGTCACCGCCTACCTCCTGGCCTCGACGGCCGCAACCCCGCTGTGGGGCAAGCTCGGCGACCAGTACGGCCGCAAGAAGCTGTTCCAGACGGCGATCGTGATCTTCCTGATCGGCTCGGTGCTGTGCGGCATCGCGCAGAACATGGGGGAACTGATCGCCTTCCGGGCCCTCCAGGGCCTGGGCGGCGGCGGCCTGATCGTGCTGTCGATGGCGATCGTCGGCGACATCGTGCCGCCCCGCGAACGCGGCAAGTACCAGGGCTTGTTCGGTGCCGTCTTCGGCGGCACCAGCGTCCTCGGCCCGCTGCTGGGCGGGCTGTTCGTCGACCATCTCAGCTGGCGCTGGGTCTTCTACATCAACGTCCCCGTCGGCATCGTGGCGCTGGCCGTCATCGCCGCCGTGCTGCACATCCCGCGCCACCGCACCCCGCACCGGATCGACTACCTGGGCACCGCCCTGATCGCCGCCGTCGCCGCCTGCTTCGTCCTGATGACCTCGCTCGGGGGCGTGAGTTACGGCTGGGGCTCCTGGCAGATCGTGGGATTCGGGGTGCTCGGCGTCCTCCTGCTCGGCGCGTTCGTCCTGGTGGAGCGCCGGGCCGCGGAACCCGTACTGCCGCTGCGCCTGTTCACCCTCCGCACCTTTACGCTGTGCGCCGTCATCGGCTTCGTCATCGGCTTCGCGATGTTCGGCTCGATGACCTATCTCCCGACGTTCCTGCAGGTCGTACAGGGAGTCACACCGACCATGTCCGGTGTGCACATGCTGCCGATGGTGCTCGGCATGCTGCTCTCGTCCACCGGCTCCGGCCAGATCGTCTCCCGTACCGGCCGCTACAAGGTCTTCCCGATCGCCGGCACCGCCGTGGTGGCCGTCGGCCTGCTGCTCCTGCACCGACTCGACCCGGCCAGCAGCGTCGCCGAAATGAGCGCCTGCTTCTTCGTCTTCGGCTTCGGACTCGGCCTGGTCATGCAGGTCCTGGTGCTCATCGTGCAGAACGCCGTCCCCTACCAGGACCTCGGCGTCGCCACTTCTGGCGCCACCTTCTTCCGCTCGATCGGCGCCTCGTTCGGAGTCTCCATCTTCGGCACCCTCTTCGCCAACAGACTCGGCCCGCGGATCGCGCACGCCCTTGGCGGGCAGCAACTGCCTCCCGGCGTCGCCCCGTCGAAGATCGCCGAGGACCCGCGCACCATCGCCCAGCTCCGGCCCGGACCGGCGGCCCGCGTCCTGGACGCCTACTCCCTCTCCATCACCGACGTCTTCCTCTACGCCGTCCCGCTGGTCCTCGTGGCCTTTGCGCTGGCCTGGTTCCTCAGGGAGGAACCGCTGCGCCGCAGCGTCACCGCCCCCGACACCAGCGAGGTGGTCTCCTCCAACCCCGTCCAACGGTCCTCGCGTGAGGAATGCGCCCGTGCGCTGTCCAAACTGGGAAGCATGGAAGGCCGCAAGCACATCTACGAGAAGATCACCGCGCGAGCCGGCCTCGACCTCAAACCCGCCTCCGCCTGGCTGGTGCTGCGTATCCACCGCCATGGATCGGTGGAAGCGGCGCTGCTCGCCGAACGCACCAATGTGCCGCTCGGCGTGATCACCGAAGCCATCCGCCAGATCGAGGAGCGCGGCCTCGCCGAACGGGAAGGGCTGATGCTGCTGGTCACCGACCTGGGACGCGACACCGCCGCCCGACTCTCGGCCGCCCGCCAGGAGTCGCTGGCGGAACTGCTGGGCGACTGGTGGACCAAGGACCGGCCCACGGATCTGACCGAACTCGTCCGGGAGCTGACGGCGGAACTCTGCGGCTCCGACGCGGAGGAACCGCACAACGGCGACGCCCGCCGGACCGTGCCGCGCACGCCGCGGGGGGTGTCGAGGCCGCCGGGCGTGACGCACTGACGGCCTGCCCCGCCGCACGCCGGGGGGATTGTCAGTGGGGTCGGTTACGGTCGGGAGCAGATGAGGTGAAGCGTCGTCGGGCGCTGCGGGGGAGAGGGGAATCCGGTGGGAGGGGCGAATGCACCGCGCGAACACTTCGGCAGTCCGCTGCTGACGACAACGCTCCAGATATTCCCCGAGCTTTTCCCGGAGCTCCTTCCCGAGCTCTTCCCGGAGCACGGCCACATACCTCCGCGGAAGCGGCTGGACCAGCAGCTTTAGAAGGCCTCGTCACCCGAGCGGCCCAACGGCTTCTCGAAGAAAACCTCCGCGTAGATGTCGTCGTGGTACGGCGCGATCTCGACGAAGCCGTGCCGCCGGTAGAGCGCGACCGCCTCCACCAGATCCAGCCGGGTGTCCAGCCGGATCCGCGCGGCGCCCAACCGGGCCGCGGCCGCCTCGGCGGCCATGAGCAGGCCGCCTGCGCCACTGCGGCCGCGGTGCGGGACCCGTACAAACATCTGCTTGAGCTCTGCGGTCCGCTCGTCCAGCAGCCGCACCCCGGCACATCCGGCGGCGACGCCGCCGTGCCGGGCCACCAACAGCACACCGTCAGGAGGTGTCAGATGGTCAGAGGGGTACTCCGCCAGGCCCTGCGCGATCTCTTCAGGCGTCGCGCGACGGCCCTCGTGCAATTGGTAGTAGCGGTCTGCCACCTCGGTGTAGTACTCGCGCAACAGCGCCCAGGCGTCCGGCGAGTCGAAGGGTTCGGCGGAGACGGCCCAGGGCAGCCGGAGGGCGGTGGTGTCGCTCATGGCGACATTGATGCCATGAGCGAGGAACGCCGTGCAACGGATTTCGGCGGGGAGAAAGGGGCGGGCGTCCGGCGCGCCCGCCCAACCGCCTTGTGGTCAGCCCTTCTTGGGGCCGGCCTGCTGCACCACCTCGAAGGACCACAGCGTGGACCCGGACGCCGCGGGCTTGGGCCGCTCGCCGCCCTCGGCGCCGCCACCCTGGTGCGCGGCCTTCATCGGGCCCTCCATCCATGCCTGGAAGGACTCCTCGTCCCGCCAGCGCGTGTAGACGAGGTACTGGTCGGTGCCCTCGACGGGCCGCAGCAGCTCGAACCACTCAAAGCCGTCCGAGGAGTCCACCGTCCCGGCGCGCGCTCCGAAGCGCTTCTCCAGAACCTCCCGCTGCTCGGCGGGCACGGACAGTACGTTGATCTTTACTACGCTAGGCACATGGCACCTCTCAGGAAACGGGAGTTAGGCTCCACGCCTAACCTGGATCATGTGCGAGCAGTCTCCTACATCCGTCAGAGCAAGCGTCGCGACGACGACTCCCAGGCATCACCGATGGCCCAGCGCGAGCGTTGTTCGTCCCTCATCGCATCCAAGGGCTGGGACGACGCGGGTCACGTCGAGGACGTGGGGAAATCGGGTTGGGACCCCAGCGTGCACCGCCCGGGATTCGAAGAGATGATGGCCGCCGTCCGTGCCGGTCACGTGGACGCGGTGGTCGTGTTCTCCCTGTCCCGGCTCACCCGGCGGGGCGCGCTGGAGGCTATGAAGATCATCGATGAGCTGGAGCGATACGGCGTCCGCCTGGTCTCGGTGGAGGAGCCCTACCTGGACACCTCCACCCCCGTCGGCGTCGGCATCCTGGCCATCATCGCCGGACTCGCACAACAAGAATCGGACCTGAAGTCCGCGTACATCACCTCCACCAAGGACACGCTCCGCCGAGCCGGTAGCCATGTCTCCGGCGTCGCTCCCTTCGGCTTCCAGCCGGAGCGCGAGACTCGGGGCAAACTCACTGTGATCCGTCTCGTTCCGGACCCTGTAGAGGCCCCCGTAGTCCGGGACATGGCGTCGTGGATCGCGGACGGACTCACCGCCTCCGCTGTGTCCAAGCGGCTGAATGAGTCACGCGTGCCCACGAAGATGACCGGCTTGGGAGAAGCCGGAGCGAAGCGAATGGAGGTGCGACGCGCCCGCATCGGTTCATCCGAAGCAGCCGACCGGGCGGGCTGGACCTCCTCCACGGTCCTGCGCATCCTTCGGGATCCGCGCCTGGCCGGATACGCCATGGAGTGGCAGGGGCGTCAGGAGAAAACCACGGACGCGGACGGGAACGTGGTCCCCGGCAAGGCCGGGAAGCGGGTGATCCTTCGCGACGATGAGGGGCGCCCGGTGGAGTCGCACGAAGCGATCATTCCGGCGGATGAGTGGTGGAAGCTCCAGGACGTGTTGGACGGCCGGACCAAGACGGTCGTGCGGTCCGGGCGCCGTGTGCCCACGCTCTTGGCGGGACACGGCCTCCTCTTCTGCGATGTGTGCGGTTCGGTCATGGTCACTGACAAGCGCTCGGGGAAGCTCTACTACAAGTGCAATCGTGCGGGTGGCGTTGTCCCTGGCCATGGTGGCTTGGTCATCAGCATGGGCGGCGCGGACGACGAAGTGGCCCGCCGGGTATGGGCGCGACTCACGGCGATGGACCCCTCAGACGAGGACGACAGGGAATGGCTGGCGGAGGCCGCTCGCCGGTTCGCCCACCAACAGGACACCTCTGAAAGGGAGACGGAACACGCAGCGGCCCGTTCGGAACTGGATCATGTCCGGGAGTCGTTGCGCGTCCTCTACCAGGACCGCCAAGAGGGCCTGTACGCGGGACCCGTGGGAACCAATATGTTCCGCGAGTCCGTGGAGCGACTGACGGCCCATGAACAGCGGACACAGGAGCGCTTGAACGAGCTGGAGGCGGCGGCGGACGTGGCCGCGGCGATCCCCGGAGAGTGGACGACGGTGGACGGTGGCCCGATAGGGGAGGGATCCCCGTGGGCTGCCTGGGATCTGCAAGAGAAGCGGGAGTTCCTGGCGCTGTTCATCGACTCTGTCCGGATCGCCAAATCGGTGGGCAGGGGAAGGAACGCCAATACGTGTGACCGTGTCCTGGTCCGGTGGGCGGAGCTTCCCCAGAAAGACGACGACGGCATGGCGTAGCAGCGCGCCGGCGCCTTAATCGGTCGTGTGCGACGGGGAGACGACAAGTAACCGGCGGAGCCCCTTGGGCCCGTTCCTCCGCGGAGGGGCGGGTCCTTCGCCTTGTCCGGCCACGTGCCCCGTCACGGCTTCTGTAACTGCCCCCAGATAACTCCAGTGAGAGGACCCGCGCAGGCGTCGTGACGCCTTGCGTGAACCCGTTGCGCTCCCTCTATGGGGAGGGCCGCAACGGGCCCGGCATGAGACAGGAAGGCCGACATGAGCGAAACACCGACCCCCGCCGCGCAAGCGCACGCGCGCATCACAGCTCTGATCAAGTGGCTGGAATCCCTGGTGGACGACCTGAGGTACTGCGACCACATGAGTGTTTATGAGCCGATCTTCAAGGACCCGTATCCGCAGAGCGAAAGCAACGCTCGCAAGCCGCGTCGCAGCTTGGGCAGCCGTGATGCCTACCTTGCTGCGGTGACCGGACGACGGGAGGGCGGCGCATGAGCCTGGCCATGCCGGAGATTGCCCCGGAGGTTCTGCCGTCGCTGACGCTCAAGGACGGCACGGACGTGGACCGGGCTAAGTTCCTTGCTGACCAGGTCGCTGGCCGGCTGATCTACGTGGAGGGGCCGGGCTGGTACGCGTGGGACGGTCGGGTCTGGGTCAACGACTCCACCCGTGACTCGGTGGCCCGCAGCATGGTCCATGAGGTGTCGGACCGTCTCCTGGCCTACGCCGCCAACGGCGGAGACGACGCCTACATAGATGCGGCGCGCGCCCTGCGCACCTCGTGCTGCATCACGGCGGCGCTGACCGAACTCCAGTCGATGCCGGGCATCCGGTACCGGGTGGACGAGTTGGACGCCCACCCGAACGTGATGGCCTTCCGCAACGTCGCGGTGAACCTGACCACCGGTGAGTGGTACCACCACGACCCGACGCTGTTGGTGACACGGCTGGTCGAAGTGGACTATCAACCCGATGCGCCGTGTCCGCAGTGGGAGGCGTTCTTGGAGTCCAGCCACCCGGGCGATCCCCAGATGCACACCTTCTTGCAACGCCTGGCCGGGTACGCGATCACCGGGTACACGCGGGAGGAGTGCCTGGCGTTCTTCTATGGCTCCGGCCGCAACGGCAAGGGCGTGTTCACCGAGACCCTGGGCAAGGTATTCGCGGCGATCACGACGGCGCAGGAGGCGGAGTTCTGGGAGAAGCAGCGGCACGGCCGGAACGGCTCCCTGGTCGCCAAGCTCCACGGCGCCCGTCTGGTGCTGTCCAGCGAGATGACGGACGCGCGCCTGGACGAGGCGTTCATCAAGCTGTTCACGGCCGCCGACCGGATGACCGCGAACCAGAAGTACAAGCCCGCCTACGACTTCACACCCACCGGCTTGCTGATCATGTCCGGCAATGACAAGCCGACGATCCGCGGCACCGATGACGGGATCTGGCGGCGCTTTCGGTGCGTGCCGTGGGACGAGTCGTTCGTGGGCCGTGAGGACCCTGGACTGAAGGAACGCCTGGAACAGGAGGCCGAGGGCATCGCCGCATGGGTGGTGCGCGGGGCTGTGGACTGGTGGCGGCACGGGCTCAACGAGCCGGAGCGCGTCACCCTGGCCACTGACGAATACCGCCAGGAGTCCGACCCCTTCGCCGACTGGGTGGAAGCCAACTTCGAGGCCGAGGCGGGCGGGTTCGTGTCCAGCGCCGAGATCAAGGGGCGCGGCGAGAGCCAGCACCCCCGGCTGCCAGGCCGCCCCCAGGCGTGGTCCAAGGCGATTGCCCGCCACTTCAGTGCTGAGACCGGCAAGCAGGGCGGCAAACGCGGCGTGGTAGGCGTGAGCGCCAAGAAGGCCGACATCTTCGGTCAGCCCGCGTAACTCCTGCCCCCGCAGCGGCGGCGCAGCCCAGAACGCCAGGACTCGTGGACACCTTAAGTGTCCATTTCCCAGACCTTCCCCATACGCGTGTTGGGAGAGGTTTCGGCACTTGGCGCCGAAGGCGTCCAGGGCGTCCACCCCGCTGCCGCGACAACCCCACATCGACCTCAAGGCTCGCTGATCCCTGGCGGGCCTTTCGCATGCCCTGGAGGCAATCCGTGGCGATCGTGCCACCCAAGCTGTACGCGGCCCTGGCTCGCCAGGCAGAACAGGAATACGGCGTCCCGCTGATCGCGGACGGCCACGAACATCGCTACGACCCAACGTCAGAGGAAGATGCGATGGCGCATCTGGTGTGGACCGGTGTCGGCGACGAGGGCGCGGCGGAGATACGGGCCGACCACCGGGCCGTGTCCGCACGCGGAGACGACCTGCACGGTGCCGCCTTCCACCCGCTCAGGGGCACCGCACCCAACCCCGCGCAGGGCAAGAGATGGGGAGAAGATCCGCCGAGCGGGACGGCGCCTGGACTTCGCCCAGCCCTATCCCGAGGTGACTGTGGCCCGTATGGACCCCCGCCTGCACGCGGCCCTGCTGCGGCAGCAGGAGGAATGCCTCCGCGCCGACACGGAACCGCGCCGCTACGAGACAGTCGGCGGCACCGTGACCCTGGCCGGAGGCGTCAAGCACTACACGGCCGAATGCCTGGAGTGCGGGCAGGAGTTCACCGTCCGGCGTCCCGCCTCACAGCGCCGCAAGTGGCCGACCGTGTGCGATGGGTGCAAAACCGAGCGCAGGCGCCGTCTCGCCGCCGAGCGGGCCCGCCGCTACCGCCGGCGCCGTACCGACACCGGGGACCAGGCCGTGTAACGCCGTACCTACAGGGGGGGGAGCGGACCACGCGCCGTACATCGGCACGGCACCCGCTCCACCTCCGATCCGGCACCTGGAAGGAGCCCCTTTGGACGCGCACGAGATCCGCGACCGCATCAACCTGTCCCGCTGCTACATCGCCGCCTTGTCCGACCTGGTTTGGTCGGCAGCTGAGGTCCGCGACGCCACAACGCTGCGCTACTACGCCGACAAGCGTCAGCAGGCCGCGCAGGACCTCAAGGCCCGCACCATTTGCGGGCAGCGCGATGGACTGCTCACCGACGAGGACGCAGAGAGCGCACTGTCCCCGATGAGCGGTTTGGAGGACGCCCTTGTCTTCACTGACTGAGCCCACGCCGAACTCCGCGGCGGAGCCGGAGGCCCCGCCCCAGGGCGACGCGGAGAGCAACCCGCCCCAGGCCACCCAGGACGCAGGTACTGCCCCTGACGCCGACATCGCCGAACTCAATGCCCAGATTGCTCAGTTGGAGCAGGAGAAGGCGGCACGGGAGCAGGAGGACACGATCCAGGATCTTGCCCGCCGCTATCCCTACATGACCCCCGAGATCCTGCGCGCCTTCGGCAACGCCCCCACGGCGGAGCTGCAGGAACGCGCCCGCGTCCTAAGCGCCGCGATACACGAGCGGGACACAAGCCCCGCACACGGACACGTTCACCTCGGCCGTGGAGGACTCAGCCCGAACGAGAGCCCCCGCCCGACCAGCTGGGCGGACGCGTTCCGGCGGGGGCCCGCGAGCAGCGCCGCAGCGGCCGCCGCCACGGCGAACTCTGAGGAAAGGAAACCTAGTTGAGCATGTTCACCACCGTCCCCGGCGCCGGAGGCATCACCCCCGACCAGTACGCGGCGCTGATCGTCCAGCCCGTTCAGGCCGGATCGGTAGCCTTCCAGGTCGCCACGCGACTGGACACCGACGCCACTCGCACCCACCTGCCGATCGTGCAGGAGGACGCGGGCGCGGCCTGGACCCGGGAGGGCGACGAGATCCCCGTGGAGGACGCCACCCTTGGCGAGGAGATCGTCACTCCCACCAAGGTCGCGGGCCTTACTGTCGTCTCCTCCGAACTCGCGGAGGACTCCAACCCGCAGGCCACGCAGATCGTCGGGGACGGCCTGGCCCGCTCCATCGCCCGTCAGGTGGACGCAGCATTCTTCGGCAGCCTGCCCGCTCCGGCGCCGCGTGGCCTGGAGGTCGTGCCGAACGTCAACACCGTGACGGCGGGCAAGAAGTGGGCCAATCTGGACCCATTCCTTGAGGCGATCGCCCAGGCCGAGACAGCCGGCGCCACGTTGACCAGCTTCACCGCTCACCCCTCCGACGCGCTGGCCCTGGCTCAGCTCAAGGAACAGACAGGAAGCAACCGACCGTTGCTCGGCTCGGACCCGACCACGCCGACGCGCCGTGTGATCGCTGGAGTGCCGCTGTATGTGTCTCCGGCGGTCACCCCGGGCACAGTGTGGGGACTCCCCAAGGATCGTGTGTTCGTGGTGCTGCGACGTGATGTGAAGGTGGACCTGAGCGCGGACGCGTACTTCCAGTCCGACCAGGTGGCCGTGCGCGGCACCATGCGCGTCGGGTTCGGCTACCCGCACTCCGCAGCGATCACGAAGGTGACGGTTGCGGCGTAGCCCCTGGGGGCAACCCCCGCCGCGCGTCACGCCAGACCGCAAGCGTATAGCAGCTCAGATTCTGTACGCGTTCCAGGGTCAACACAGTTACACGTTGGATTCAGTGAGATACCGAATCTGGCGAATGCACTCGGTCAGCTCATTTTCAATTTCAATCCGCACTACGGCCAGGTGTTCCGACGCCCTGTCGCCTCTGTGGTAGGCGTACATCCGTCTCAGGTATCCAGTTTCCCGTTCAAATAAATCGAAAAGTTCGGCAACCTGCGACGACAACTTAAAGGGTCCTTCGAGTTCCACCGCAACGGCGAACCGGCCGAGGGATTCAATCCTCCTGTCTATTTCCGCGAATTTTTCATTAGCTTCATCGATGGGATTCGCGCTCCTGCTGACATTTTGGGCCATCCATGTTGAAAGCCGACCGAAATAGGGAGGAAGGCTTCTCATCTCTTCCAGAAATGCGCGATACGCCTCTCTGCGGGCCTGCTTCTTCTGAACGCGTTCCGCAGATACAGAGGCGAGGGCAGCAGCACTTCCTGTAGCCAGCGCACCAACTACTGCGCCCAGTACGGCGGCCAAACCCTGGTCCATCAGTCCCCCGTTCGGTGCTCTCAGACCATCTCAGCAAACCTTATTGGAGGTGACACCATGCCGGGCCCCGTTCCGAAGCGCAGTGACCAGCGTCGCCGGCGCAACAAGGGTGACGGTCCGGAGCTGATGAAGGCCCCCGGCGGAGATGAGATGGGTCCCCTTGGCCTGCGACTGGCATTAGATCGCCTGGGAGCTCGACGCCAGCCGGGAGCTTCACAGCCGGCTGGCGGTCCGGCGGCCACACATCTCTAACAACACCGCCCCGCCCTTGCCCCCGTGACTACCTCCTGCGCCGGGGTGGTTTCGGGGGCATTCCTCGTTCTATGACGCCTCTACCTCTGCCATCAGAAGCCGGAGCGTCAACGAGTGCTTTTCTGGGGGCAGCGCGTCCATCGCTCCCCGCGCGTAGGAAACGCCCCCAGCCCTGTCTCCGGACCTGGCCAGCATCAGCCCACGGTGCATTTCAAGATGTGTCGCGAAGCGAGGCAGGGTTGCGGGTAGTTCGCGTCGCGCGGCTTCTTGCGCCTCAACGGCTCCCCGCTCATCCCCAAGTCTGGCGAGTAGCAGCGAGCGGAAGACGTTCACTCGCCACCAGGGAACGGCATAGTCACTGGTCTGCTCATGCGACCCTGCCTTGTCGAACACCCGCTGGCCCTGCTCTGACAGCCTGAGTGCCGCCCCACGATCTCCTCGTAGCGCGGCAGCGTGCGCCTTGCCGTAGATAGCGTTGAGGAGCCCTAGCGAGGGTTTCTGGCTGATGGACATGGCCTGATCGGCCAGTACGTCAGCGACGCCGAGTGATGCCCCCTCGTATCCGAGCGCAATTGCTGCGCGACCGCGTACCCATACGCGGGCCTGATCGTCGCCGGACTCGTCCGCAGCTTCGGCAGCGAGCCGGTACCAGTTGACCGCCTTGGCTCCGTCCGCCCCGGGGAACGTCTTGGCGTAAAGGGTCATGAGCCGGGACGCCACAGACCACAGCCGAGGATTCTCAAGCTGTTGCTGCACCACCACTAGCTCACTGGACACGCGACGCTGAATGTCTGCGGCGCCGAGGCTCATGTACTCCGTGCCGTAGGTGTCTAGTTTGCTCTCCCATTCGTCTACGGATGGACCGCCCCGGAGCCTGGCGGCGAAGCCCACGGACAGGAGGTCAGAGGCCACTGCGGGAGCTATGGCAGCCCCCGCAGCATCGGTCAGGAAAGTGCGTCGCTTCACGTCGTCCTCAAGCACAGCTAGGGGAACATCGAGCACTGCGGACAGGCACCGGAGGTAGTACGCCCCCGGCTTCACCTTGCAACGCTCCCAGCGGCTGACGTACTCCCGATCAAGATTCGTTCCAAAGGCGTCGTTGATCGCTGATGCCAGTCGCCCTTGGCTCCATCCGCGTGCCTGGCGTAGATCCCTGATCAGCTCCCCAATGGACATGACCCCATCTTGCTCCTAGCACTGCCACTAGGCAGGTCAAGAAGGGGGTTTCGGAGGCCACTTGCCCCTACAGATGCCACTACGTTGCCCTACCGGCTCTCGGGACTATCACGGGCATGACCGAGCCGACGAGATACACGACTCCAACGGTAGAGCTGCCTTTACGGCTGGAACTTGAACCCGTGCCGGTGGACGGCTGCGATGTGTGCGTAGCGCTGGGGAACGAACGAGAGACATCGCGGTTGGCGGGCAACGGCTCGAAGGTCTCTGACTGCAATGTCGAGATCGGGAAACACCCGCATCCGACGAAGAAGCGGGGGCGCGGGTGAGCACGGTCGAGAGGCCGGCAGAGCCTGAGTTGTGGGAGCCGTACGCCGGTTCTCCCGAGGGATGGTGGACGGAGTACGGCGGACGGCTGGACACGCGCTCTGGAGTCGTGCACCTGCCGCCGGAGACGCCGTTGCCGCCGTGCCAGTTCCCGTGTGTCAACTGCCGTGCCAAGGGCCGTCAGTAGCACCAAAGCTCCGTTGTTCTGAGCGCTCAGGGCGACGGCGGGCCATCCCCCGATGGGAACGAGCGCGACCACGGCAGACGTGCTGGGGCTCCCGCCCCATCCGCCCTTAGCCGGGGTGCCGCTTCAGCGGTGAGGGATGCCGGATCGGCCCCGCCCGGCGACGGCGAGAGACACAGCCGGGCGGGGCACTCTATGTGCGTAGCTTGACAGACTTATTGATCTTGACGATGCTCATGCCGACCATCGTGCCGTACGGCCCGCAGGGGATACCGACCAGGGCCAGGACCTGTCGGCAGGCTCACCCGTGCAGCCCGACGGAGGCGGCGCCGTGCCGCTCTTCGCGCCGCCGGTGGCCGGTGATCCGGTGCCGGGGCGGGCGCTCCGCGGCCTGTGCCCCGGGAGCCGCCCGCCGGGCCGTCGTCCGTACGCAACGGGACCGGCCCGATTACGTCAGCCGCGCACCGGCACCCTCGTGCGACGGCATGCCGCGCCGCCGCCTGCGCCTCCGTACCACCAGCGCGACCACCAGAAGCGCCAGTCCTCCGCCCGCTGCAAGGACCCAGGCCGGGACGTCTCCCACTCTCATCAGCACATAGGTGTAACGGACCCGCTGATACGGCGTATCGGTGGCCGCCCGCCGCAGCTCATGATCGCTGGTGATCCGCTCGGGATGTGGAAACTGCTGGTCGATGGCGGTCAGATAGGCCCCGCCGGCACCGGTGAGGTCACGGAGCGAGGCCCCCTTGGGCTTGATCCGGCCGGCGAAGAAGACCTCCGGCGCCGAACCGCCGATGGCGCCGCGGGGCTCCATCCGGTGCGGCGCGAGCACATAGAGACCCAGCGACTGGGACGTCTTGGCGAGCCGGGAGAGCCGCATCGCATAGATCAGCCGGTCGCTGGCGAAGGACAGCCGCAGCGGGTCGAGGGTGCCGTTCAGATAGGTGTTCCGTTCGGCGGGGGCCAGCCGGATCGCGACGTACTCCCAGTGCTGGGCCACGTAGGGGCGCAGTTCGGCCGCGAGCGCAGCGGGCAGCCGGAAGCCGTTGGTCTTCAGCCAGCCGCGCAGGGCGTCCGGGTCGGTGGCGGTCAGCCGGGCGACATCGAACGGGCCCAGGCGCTCCCGGCCGACGACGGAGACCTGCGGGCCGCCGGCGCCGGGCATCGGGGCTCCGGCGCCGTCCGATTCGCCCCGGGCGAACGGCCAGTCGCCGCCTCGGGGCCAGAAGTAGGTGCGTTTCTTGTCGGCCGGCTCCGTGAGCGCGGCAAGGTCGTCGAACAGGGCGGAGTCGCCCAGCTCCACCGTGGCGCGGTGCGGCACCGGCATGATCCAGGCGGCGTCCCGGGCGTTCCCGGCCACCGTCAGGCTCATCACGATCTGCTCGGTCCTGCCGTCCCAGCGCACCGCGGAGGTCTCCCGGTCCACCGCCATGGTGGTCTTCGGGTCGACCACCATCGCACCGCAGCCGCAGGCGTATGCCGGCCGGGCCAGCGACACCAGCTGCACGGCCAGCAACAGCAGCACCACCGTCAAGGCCTGCCGCCGTCGGATGCCCCGGGCACCGCGAAGGCCCCGAATGCGGTGAGTGCGCTGAATTCCGTGGTGCGCCGTGGCCGCGCCCATTCTCGTCCCCCGTCCGCCGCTCGCCGATCGAGGTGGATCGGCAGCGACACAGACGGGCGCGGCGGTGCCGGCGGTTCCCCCTGCAAGCGTGCTTGTCGGCCCGGGATCACCGCCTCGGGTCGGTCAGGCCGCCGATCCCGCCTCGGCGCGGCGGGACGCGCGGACGATCTCGAGGGCCTCCGCCTCTGTCTCGACGGCCGGCGGCGAGCCGGGCAGCGGCTTGCGGGCGCTCTCCGACATCAGCCATACGGCGATCCCGCCGATCACGGCCGCCGCCATCATGTAGTAGGCGGGCATCATCTTGTTGCCGGTCGCCCCGATGAGCGCGGTGACCACCAGGGGGGTCGTACCGCCGAAGAGCGAGACCGAGATGTTGAAGCCGATCGACAGCGAGCCGTAGCGCACCTTGGTCGGGAAGAGCGCGGGCAGGGTGGACGGCATCGTCGCGGTGAAGCACACCAGCAGCAGCCCCAGCGCCGCCATGCCCAGCGCGATCGCCGCCAGCGAGCCCTGCCGGATCAGCAGCAGCGCCGGAACGGACAGCACCAGGAAGCCGGCGCAGCCCGCCGCGATGACCGGTCGTCGGCCGAAGCGGTCGGCCAGCTTGCCGGCGAACGGCTGCACACCCATCATCACGACCATCACGCCGAGCACGACCAGCAGCCCGTGCGTCTCGTCGTACTTCAGCTCCGAGGTCAGATAGCTCGGCATGTACGACAGCAGCATGTAGTCGGTGACGTTGAAGACCAGGACCAGCCCGATGCACAGCAGCATCGCCCGCCACTGGCCGAAGATCATCTCGCGGACACCGATCCGCTTCTCGGCCTCACGGCGCGTCTTTTCCTTGGTCCGCGCCTCCTTCTCCAGCCGGGCGAAGGCCGGGGTCTCCTCGAGGCGCATCCGCAGGTAGAGGCCGATGATGCCCATCGGGCCCGCGATCAGGAACGGAATCCGCCAGCCCCACGAGTTCAGGTCGTGGGTGGAGAGGAGCGCGGTCATCAGGGTGACCAGGCCGGCGCCGCCGACGTAGCCGGCCAGCGTGCCGAACTCCAGCCAGCTGCCGAGGAAGCCGCGCTTCTTGTCGGGCGCGTACTCGGCGATGAAGGTGGAGGCGCCGCCGTATTCACCGCCGGTGGAGAAGCCCTGCACCAGGCGCGCGACGAGCAGCAGGACGGGTGCGCCGACGCCGATGGTGGCGTAGGAGGGGATCAGGCCGATGGCGAAGGTGCCCGCCGCCATCATGATCATGGTGATGGCCAGGACCTTCTGCCGCCCGATCCGGTCGCCGAGAGGCCCGAAGACCATGCCGCCGATGGGCCGCACCAGGAACGCCGCCGCAAACGCACCGAAGGTCGACAGTAGCTGTGCGGTCGGGTTCCCGGACGGGAAGAAGACATGTCCGAGGGTGACCGCGATGTAGCTGTAGACGCCGAAGTCGAACCACTCCATCGCATTGCCGAGGGCGGCCGCGGACACCGCGCGCTTGACCATCGCGGGATCGACGACGGTGACCTCGTCCGACGTCCGCTCCTCCAGGTCAGGTGTGGCATCGGTACGGCTGGAGCCACGGCCGTGGTTAAGGGGCCCGGGTGCGACGGGGGACTGCGTCGGCACGTGTTCGCTCGCCTGCGCTCTCTTGGTCGACTGCATGACATCGCCCGCCGTGGGGTGACGGGGCGGAGCCCGCCATGGGATGACGGGCAAAGGTCGACCATAGGGGCAGAACGGATCATCACGGACAGTGTGCGGATGACCGCGCGCTCGGTCGTATACCCGCTCCTTGCTGGGCAAACGCGTGTCCGGGCGGATTTCCGTGGGACTTTCGTCTGTGATCCATCTCGCGGTAATCCGCTGCAACCATCACGTTCCGTGATGCATGGGGTGGCGGTTCCTGTGACGCGCGGC
>NZ_JBEZJZ010000022.1:48652-99854 GCF_040651455.1 Streptomyces sp. NPDC048483 | reverse complement strand
GAAGTGCAGCTCGAGGGTGACCGTGTCGCCCTCGGCCGGCTTGTTCTTCAGCCCCATGAGCATCAGATGGTTGCCGCCGCGGCCGAGCCGGAGCTCCCCGTTGGCGGGCACGGGCAGGGACGTGACCTGCTCCATCTTGTTGCCGACGGTCTTGTGGATCGAGATGTCCTTGGACAGGTCGCTGGTGACCGAGGTCAGCTTGTCCGCGGTGCCACCGGTGTTCTTGACGACGAAGAACGCACCGGCCATGTTCTCGGTGACCGGCTTCGGCATGTACGGGCCGGTGACCTTGAGCCGCGGGGCACTGTCGCCGCCGCCACAGCCCGCCAGCGCGAGGCCGGCGGTGAGGGCGAGGGCGGCGGCGAGGGTGGTACGGGGGCGGTTGCGGGTGGCGCGGCGGTTCACGGGTTCTGCCCCTTGATGATCTTCGGAAGTGCCTTGGTGTAGTTGCCGGAGGTCGCCTCCTGCATGCCCATCCAGTGGATCTTGTCGTCCTTGGGGGAGCTCAGCAGCACCTGCGCGCCGTGCGTGGAGACGACATCGCCGTTCTTCTTCTTGACCGGCTTCTCGATGCCGATGTTCGCGCTGCGCGCGCCCGCCTGGATGGTGTCGAACCTGCCGGTCAGACCGATGAAGTTCTTGTTGATGCCGCCGAGCCACTTCTTGAGGGCGGCGGGGGTGTCACGCTCCGGATCGGAGGTCACGAACACGACCCGCAGATCGTCCTGCTCGGCCTTCGGCAGCTCCTTCACCGCGACGGCCAGGTTGGCCATCGTCAGCGGGCACACGTCCGGGCAGTTGGTGTAGCCGAAGTAGATCAGGGTCGGATGGCCCTTGGTCTTCTCCAGCAGGTCGTACTTCTTGCCGGCCGTGTCGGTCAGGACGAGGTCCGGCTTCTCGATCGGGCTGTCGAGCGTGATGATCGGCTTGGAGGTCGAGCCGGAGACGTCTGCGGCGGGCTTGCCGCCGTCGTCGTCGCAGGCGGTCAGGGAAAGGGCCGCGGCCGCCGCGAGGGCGGACGCGAGCAGGGTCCTTCTGCGCATGGGTCCTTCTGGAAGTGAGAGGGGACCGGGCCGGCGCGGGTGGCGCGCCGGCCGGTCGGTGATCAGGCGTTGCGGCGGCGGCCGGCGAACAGGCCGAAGCCGGTCCCGACGATGCCGGCGACGATGCCGATGACGGCCAGGACGCGCGCCGTGGTGTCACCGTCGTCGCTTTCCTTGCCCGCGGCCGTGGTTTTGGCGTCCTGGGCGACGTTCTTGGCGTCCGCTCCGCCGTGGTGGCCGTCCCCGGTCGCCGCGGTGAGCTCGAGCACCGGCGCCGGGTTCTCCGGCTCCGGGGCGCCCTCCTTCGTCGGCTCGATCCAGCGCACGACATCCTTGTTGTCGTACGTCTGCAGAGCCTTGAAGACCAGCTGGTCGGCGTCCTCGGGCAGCTGCCCGACGGAGACCGGGAACTGCTGGAACCGCCCGGCCTCGATGCCCTTGCCGTCCGCGGTCCAGATGATCTTCGTGGGCGCCTCGGTGATCTTCTCGCCGTGCATCTCGATCGGCTTGGCGAGCTTGGCCTTCTTCACGTCGACCTGCCAGCCGGGCACCGACTCCGGCATCACGGACGCCAGCGGGTGGTCGGTGGGCAGCGTGACCTCGAGCTTCACCGTCGAGGAGTCGTCGCGCTCATTGGGGACCTTGAAGTTGACGGTGGCGTAGCCGCCCTTCTCGGCGGTACCGACGGGCTGCACGCTGACGTGCGCAAAGGCCGGGCTCGCGAGCAGCAGCACGCTGCCTGCGGCGATGGCGCCCACGAGGGGCAGGCGGCGGGCGAGGCGCGGCATCTTCGGATCGCTCGACATCTTCGGCATACGGAAAACACTCCACAGGAAGGAGAAGCTGCACGGGGTGCGTCACAGTGACCGTGCAGATAACGGGTGTTGACAGACTGGCGCGCGTGCGGCGACGGCGCGAGAGCCCGTTCCCGTTCTGTGGGGGCGTGCTTCGCGTACGTCAGGCCGCGAGGGCGAGGGCGAGGGCGGCGGGGGCGGGCGGTCCCCGCCTGACGACACTGTGGTGGAGCGCGAGCTGCCGCGGACCGGGTTTGTCATCCCCGTACGAAACGGGGGCGCGCCGTGTCGCGTCGTGCGCCGTGCCGAGCTTCGCGAGCAGGGCACGTACGAGCGTGAGCGCCCAGCGCAGCGCACCGACCAGCGCCTGCGCGGCGACCTCACACGCCGTCAGGGCCGACAGTCGCACCAGCCGCCACAGCGCCGCCTCGCCACGTCGCAGCAGCCATCCGACGGCGAGCGCCGCGAGCAGATGCCCGAGCAGCATGGGCAGCGACGGCAGCAGGCAGTGGGACATCGCCGAGGGCGACATCACCGAGGGCGACATTGCCGGGTCGCCGACCGCCGAAGCGGAAATCCCGGACATGCCGGCCATACCGGCCGGGCCGCCGGACCCCGCGGGGCCGCCGGCCCCACCTCCCGGAATCACCGTGCCCACGCCACCGGATCCCAGAATCCGCCGCGCGTCCGCGCCGCTCAGCCGGCCGGTGCCCAGACCGCAGGTGATATGCCGGGCAATGGCGACCGCCGCCTGGTCCGACAGCCCGCGGAGACCACCGGGGCCACCGATGCCACCGATGCCGCCGATCCCACCGGCCTTTCCGGCCGCGGGCACCGCCATCACGTGCTGGCCCGTCGCAAACACCGCATGCAGCGCGAGCTGGCCCACGGCGAGCCCCGCCGCGATCCCCGGCAGCGAGCGTTCCCGCCCGGCCAGAGGGGCCGCGACAGCGAAGACGGCGGCGCAGGCGAGGCCCAGCGTCCACAACGGGACGGCGGCGAACGACGCGATCATGTGCCCGGCAGCGGACAGCGCGACGCAGACCGCGGTGAAGACCGCGGCCCTCAGCAGCCGCAGATCGGCGGCTGCGCGCGCTGTGGGGGCGGGCGGGGCAGACATGGCGGCGACATCATCCCACTGTCCTTATTGCCCGCCTGCGGCAGGGCGCCGCTCGGCGTCGCGTCCAGGGGGCGGCAACGGCGCCCGGCGGGGCGCGCGGGAGCGCGCGGGGGTCGGTACACCTCCGCCTATGCGCTCGCTGCCCGCCTCCGCCGAATGAGCGGCGTCACGTCCCGGAAAGGCTTACGGACCATGTGGTGCGGCAATAGGTATCGGTATGTCGAGCGGTGGCCAGGAGGCTGGAGCATGAGCATCTGGTGGTCCCTCCAACTGCGGCGCGAGGCCGCGAGCGTGCCACTCGCCCGTCGTCTGCTGCTGGGCACGATGGAGACGGCCGGCGTCGACCCGGACATCTGCTACGACCTCTCGGTCGCCCTCTCCGAGGCCTGCGCCAACGCCGTCGAGCACGGCGGCGACGCCCCCACCGGGGACTACCGCGTCACGGCCTTCATCGACGGCGACACCTGCCGCATCGAGGTCACCGACTCCGGCCCCGGCTTCCGTGGCGCACACACCCCGGCCCCGTCCCACACCCCGGCGGACCGCACCCCCGCGCCCGTACGCAGTCCGGCGCAGGCCCCCGCAGACGCCGAGGACGGCCGAGGACTCTTTCTGATCGAGGCCCTCACCGACCACGTCCGCTACCGCAACCGCACCGGCAGACGCGGCGCCGTGGTCAGCTTCGACAAGATCCTCAAGTGGCGGGAGGGCGCGGCGCTGCCGATGGCGTCGTGACCGGTCAGGCGTCGGAAACCGGGCTCTGACCTGCTGAAACCAGCTGTGCCGGAGGTTGTGCGGCGGCCTGGTCAGTGCAGGATGACCGTCCAGAAAGCGCCCAGCACCGGATAGTCGTACGCCATGTACAGGTTGCCCATGGCTTTCCTCCTGCCACTCGCAGTCGCCTCCAGGCTCCGCCGCTCCAAGGGCCTGAACACCACCCTCTGCGGGTGAAGCAGGCAGCGGGCTCCTGGCGGGCCCGCGCGGGCCGGGGGCGAGCCGGGCCAGCCGCCGCGGCGCCCGTGCACTTCTCGTCATGGGGCAGCAGCCCTGGTGAGCCGTTCCGTGGGCAGGTGGCGGGTGAAGGTGAAGCTGACGAGTGTGATGCCGGCGGCCGCAAGAATCGCGGCCTTGAGGCTGTTCAGCTGGGCCTGGGCGTAGGCGTCCACCACCGCGTCGGCCTCGGCCGGCGGCAGTGAGGCGCGCTCGGTCGCCGCTCGGATCTCGTCGGTGCTCACGAAGCTGACCCCGGCTTCCATGGCGATACCGGCCTGCTCGCGCACCGTGTCGGAGATCTTCGGGTTGTCCTCGATCTGCGTGGTGAATGCGGTGACCAGGGCACCGATCAGGATGGAGCCGATGAGGGCGGTGCCGAGGGAGGAGCCCAGGTTCTGGGCGGTGTACTGCAGGCCGCCCACCTCGCTGCGCTCGGACTCCCCGACGCTGGACTGCGCGACGTTGCCCAGCTGCGAGGCGAGGAGCCCCATGCCGAGTCCCAGCAGGGCCATCGCCAGGGCGAAGGACAGGTCGTCGATGCGGGGCTTGATGGTGGCGAGCAGCCACACGACGGCGAGGAACAGCACCAGCAGGCCGGCCCGTACGACCGTGCGCGGACCGGTGTACCGGCCGAGGAGGGGGCCGCTCATGGCGGACACCAGCATGGTGATCGACACCGGCAGCAGCCGCAGACCGGTCTGGAACGCGTTGAATCCCTGCACCACCTGCAGATAGAGGGGGATGGTGAAGAACAGGCCGAGCAGGATGAGGTTCTGGGCGAGCAGCATGCCCAGGCCGGAGCGCAGTGGCGGGATCGTGAACAGGGCGAACCGCACCAGCGGCTCCCGCCCCCGGCTCTCCTGCCGTCGCTCCCAGGCCCGGAACAGCCAGAGGACGACGGCGCCCGCCGCGATGAAGAAGAGGGTGAGGGAGAAGCCGAAGACCGTGATCGGGGAGTTACGGGGTTTCAGCCATCCCCAGGAGCTGCTCTGCAGGACACCCAGGACCACGATGGCCAGGCCGACGGCCGACAGTACGGCGCCCACGGTGTCGAGCCGGGGCCGTGGCTCCGGCCGCGGGTGGTCCTCGACCCACCGGATGAGGCAGAGCATGGCCACCACCAGGACGACCTCCCCGGCGAAGACCAGCCGCCACGTCAGATACGTCGTCAACCAGCCACCGAGCAGCGGGCCCACCGCGATGCCCGCCCCGGCCAGCCCGCCGATGACCCCATAGGCGACGGCCCGGTCCCGGCCGGTGTAGGCACCGGCCACGAGCGCGGCCAGGGCCGGGAGCACCAGCGCCGCGCCGAGTCCCTCGATCACCGACCAGCCGAGCGCGAGCACCCACAGGGTGGGGGCCACGGCGGTGAGCGCGGACCCCGTTCCGTACACGACCAGTCCGAAGGCGAACATGCGGCGGCGGCCGAACATGTCGCCGAACTTCCCTCCCGTGATCATGAAAGCGGCCATGATCAGGGTGTAGAGGGTGATGACGGCCTGGATCGCGGTGACCTCGGTGTCGAAGTCCTCGACCAACTGGCTGATCGATACGTTCATCACCGAGGTGTCCAGCACCATCAGGAACTGTGCCGTGCCGAGGATGACCAGTGGCCGCCAGCGCCCCACTGCGTGCACCTCCACAGGTTCCGAAGTGCGGCACGGGTCGGTGATCGGCCGTCACGAAGGCTCAGCCTAGGCGCCCAATGGATGGATTTGTCCGATTGTCCGGTGTCGCGTCACCCGACCGGGTGCGGACGGCCGGGTCCGGCCAGAGGCAGTCAGTGCTGGAGCCCGGCCTTGAGGGCCACGATGATCAGGCCGAGGAGAAGATTGACCGCGCCGGCGACCACCACCAGGCGACGCGAGGCGCCGGCCCGGACCACCGCGACGCTCGCCCACCCCACCTGCTCGGCCACCGCCACGCCGAGCGCCAGCCACGCCCCGCCGTCCGGCCCGAGCCCCAGCACAGGACTCACCGCCACGGCGACGGCCGGCGGGACGGCCACCTTGACGATCGGCCACTCGTCCACGCAGACCCGGCGGATCTCCTGCCCGCTCAGGGACTCATGCACCAGGCGCTCCCCGACGAGACGGGCGTAGACGTGCGCGGCCCAGAACACCACACCGGTGCCGAGCAGGAGCAGCACGAGCTCCAGCCGCGGAAAGGACCCGAGCGTTCCCGCCCCCGCCACCACCGAAGCGGCGAGCAACGATCCGTAGACCGCGCCCGCGTAGTCGGTCTTCCGGGCCGCAGTGGCCGCAGCGGGCGCAGTGGCCGCAGCGGGCTCAGCGGGTTCCTGCCCCGTGGCCCCGTCGTGCTCGGCGTTGTGTCCTTTCACCTCTCCAGCATCCTGGGGAACGGCAGGTCGCGCAGGACAGGCCACGGCGCCCGGGGCCGGGAAGTTCTACCGGAGCAGCGCCCCAAGGTGTCGGCAGGGCTGTCATGGTTGCGGCAGTTGGCGCAGCTCCAGGACCCGCAGGCCCAGGTCCTGGAAGCGGATGAGCAGCCCGTGGAGGTGGGCCTCGTCGGTGACCTGGCCGAAGAGGACCGTCTGCTCCGGAGCGGGCATGTTCTCCAGCTCGGGAAACGCCTCGGCCACGACCGTCGACAGATGGCCGGTCACGCGGAACTCGTAGCGCATGAGCGTGCCCTCCCCTCCGTCGGTGAAGTCGCGCCCTTCGATGCTGGACGGCCACCCGGCTCGGACGCATCACCCGGACAAGGTGACCTCCCCGCCGGTGACCTCTCCTTTCCCGCTCGTGGGCCGGAGCAGATGTCGTGGATCAGAGCTGGAGCAGATGTCGTGGATCAGAGCAGATGGAGCTCCCGTGCACGCCGTACGGCATCGCTGCGGCGGGAGACCACGAGCTTGCGGTAGATGCTGCGCAGATGCGTCTTGACCGTATTGACCGACAGATGCATCGCTTCGGCGATCTCTTGCGTCGACATCATCTGTGCACCGTGCCGGAGCACTTCGCGCTCACGATCGGTCAGCTGTTTCACGATGACGGGCGCCGGTGGACAGCCGTCTGTGCGGGATGTGCCGTTGACGCCCCCCGGGCGGGCGATGAGCCACGCGTGCCCCCTCGTCAGGTCGGGCCGCTGCTCCAGCAGGTGCCACAGCCAGGGACCCGCTTCGGTGAAGGGCCGGCGCAGTTTCTCGGGGCGAGCGGTGGCCAGCGCGCCGCGGAGCAGGCGGTGTGCCGTCTCGGTGTCCTGGGTCAGGGTCGCGGCGCGGACCTGGAGCAGGCGGATGCGGATCTGCTCTGCGATTCCGGCGTCCGGCCGACCGTTCAGGGGCGCGAGGAGGCCGAGGGCCCGGCCGAGGTCCCCGGCGGCGAGCCGGGCCTGGGCGAGGGCGAGGGTGTGCGCCGATCCGTCAGGGCCGACCTCGTCCAGTACGGCGATCGCCGACGCCGGGTCGCCTCGGGCCAGCTGGGCCGCGGAGCGCGCCAGGGCGAGGTGCTGCGCCGGCCCCGGGGCCGGCGGTCCGGCAGGGGCGTTGCCTGTCTCGACGGCCGCGAGTGCGGCGTCCCACCGGCCGTCCGCGAGGTCCAGCCGGGAGCGGGTGACGGCGATCTCGGTGTCGGTAATCGGGTCGTGCCCCGCGTCCGGCAACCGGGATGCAAGGTCGAGATGACGGCGGGCCTCCCGGCGGTCGCCTCGCTCGAGGGCAACAGTGGCCAGGGCGAGATGGGCGATCCCGGATCGCCGGGCCGGCGGGACAAACCGGTGCCCGGCGACCTGGAGAGCGAGCCGGGCGTGTTCCTCGGCCCGGCTCAGCGCCCCGTGCTGGGCCTCCAGCAGGGCCAGTCGGCCGAGGCAGTGGTGTCGGACGGCTTGCGTCACCTCGCCGGTGCAGCCCTCCACCGCGTGGGTGAACGCCCTCCGGGCGTCGTCGGGACGGCCGGCCAGTTGCAGCGCGCACGCCAGCCCGTACCGCCGCAGGCCCTCGATCTCCGGGTGCGCCTCCACCAGCGGCCGCGGCACCTGCTCGGTGAGTTCGATGGTTCGCCGTGCCGCGGCTTCCGCCGCTGCTGTCGGGTGACACACCTTGCCGCCGCCTTGCGCGGCGGGTGCGGCGAGAAGAGCGAGCAGGGAGAGAGCGAGCCGAGCTTCCGGCGAGGGCTGTGCTCCCGGCTTGCGCAGGGCTTCCTCGGCCCGGCTCAGCCGCGCCCGGCAGCCCGCGGTGTCGTACGCGGCGAGGGCACAGGCACCCGCGACGAGCTCGGGGGCGGCTCCGGCAAGATCGCTGGGCATGCGGGAAAAGATCCGCTCCAACCGGTGGGCGGCACCGCCGGTGAGCAGCTGTCCGATCTCCAGGCGGCTCACCACACGAGCACAGACCCATGCCCAGTCGTCGGCTGCTGCGGCCTGTTCCACCGCCTCCGCGAGCCTGCCTGTGTCGGCGAACCAGATTGCGGCCCGGCGACGCAACCGGGGTTCGAGACCAGGCCGGTGATGGCGCAGATGCATGCGCAGCACTTCGGAGAACAGCGGCTGGTAACGGCACCACGGCGTGGCATCGATCGGTTCGACGAAGACGTGCGCACGGGTGAGTTCGGCCAGGATCCACTCGGCGTCCTCGCGTCCCGTCAGCGCGTTCGCCAGGTCCGGGTGAACCCGGTCGAGAATGCTGCTGCGCATCAGCAGATCCTGGGTGGCGGCGGGCTGGGCGTCGAACACTTCGGTGAGCAGGTAGTCGGCGAGGGCGCTCTGGGACGCGGCGAACGACCGGGCGAACCCGGCCGGGTCGTCGGCCCGCTGCATCTCCAGCGCACACAGCCGCAACCCGGCCGCCCAGCCCTCCGTGCGCGCCAGGAGAGCATCGGCGCTCTCCTCGTACCGCCCCAGGCCGTGTCCGCGCAGCAGCTGCACGGTCTCCTGCCGTGTGAACGCGAGGTCGGCACCACGAATCTCCCGGATCCTGCCCTCGGCGCGGTAGCGGTGCAGCGGAAGCAGCGGGTCGACCCGGCTGATCAGCACCAGGCGCAGCTGCGGTCCCGCGTGGTTCAGGACGAAGTCCAGGCCCGAGGCCACCTCCCGTACGGGCACGCGATCAAGGCCGTCGAGCATGAGCACGACCGGCCGGTGCAGGTGTGCCAGCGCGGACGCAAGCCTCGCGAGCAGGGAGTGATCGACGAAGTCGGCGGAGCCGGGCCGACCCACCTCCTCGGGCAGCACGATCCGGTGTCGGCTCAGTGCCTCGAGGACGTACGCCCAGAACACCCCGGGCGCCCTGTCGTCGTACTCGGCGGTCAGCCACACCACAGGGCCCGGTGCGCTCCCCGCACGCGCCCATTCAGCGGCCAGAGTCGTCTTCCCCGCGCCTGCCGGCCCCGTGATCAGGGTCAGCGGTCCTGCCGTGCCCTCGGTGAGCCGGTCCAGCAGCCGCTGCCTGCGGACCGCTTGCCGCGGGACTGCCGGGAGGGCGGCCTTCGCGGCCAGCAGCGGGTCACCGGACGGCCCCACATGCGTGGCGGTACCGCCGGGGCCGGAAACCGGGGCGCTGCTCGACGTGTGGGGGGTGCGGGAATCCCCACGGCCGTCTGCCGTTGCTGAGGCTGCGCTGCGGGCCATGGCACCACCGTCCGCGTGTGGCCTCCCTGGTGACGCCATCCGCCCGCCACTGTGCTGTGCCGGGTGGTGCGCCGCCTCGGGTCGAACCGCTTCCCGCTCCGTGAAGATCCCATTCCATTTTTGCGGCCCCGGACCACTATCGCCACGCGGGGCGCCGTAACCGGTGGCCGGAGCCTTCCGGGGAGTCCGGCCTCCTGCCGCCGTTCACCCGCTGAGGGTGATGCCATGCCCGGCCGCCGGCTGTGGGATGGCAGACGGCAAGCCTGAGCGGCAGCGCGCAAGGCGTCGCCACCAGGACATCCCCGGACCCCGCCCGGGCCGCATGACTGCCAGGAGTTTCCCTGGGCACTGGCTGCGCAGGATTGCCCTGGCGAGGGAGCATCCTGCAGCGGGCCGGGCCGGGCCGGGCCGGGCCGGCCCGGGGTGGGCCGGGCCGGGGCGCTGCCGATGGCGTCGCGAACCTCCTCAGTGGGCCGGGCCCGCATCGCGGACGAGCAGGGCCAGCTGAACGCGGTTGGACAGCTGGAGTTTGGCGAGGGCGCGGCTGACGTGTGCTTTGACCGTGCCTTCGCTCATGGCGAGCGCACGCGCGATCTCGGCGTTCGACCATCCCTTCGCCACGGCCTGGACCACGTCCTCCTCGCGCCCGGTCAGCACCGACAGGCGTGCCCGCGCCTCGGCCGCACCCTGCGAGCCCAGCCCGGCGAAGGTATCGATCAGCCGCTTGATCACCCTGGGAGTGAGCATCGCGCTGCCCTCGGCAACCGTACGGACGGCGTTGGCCAGGTCACGTGGCGAGGTGTCCTTGAGGAGGAAGCCGGCGGCGCCGTTGCGCAGCGCGGTGTGCACATAGTCGTCGAGATCGAAGGTGGTCAGCATGATCACCTTGGGGGCGTTGGCCGAGCGCCGTAATTCCTTGAGCGCGGTGAGCCCGTCCATGCCGGGCATCCGGACGTCCATGAGCACGACATCGGGCCGGTACTCGGCCACCGCCGTGATGGCCTCGCTGCCGTTGCCCGCCTCGGCGATCACCCGGATGTCCTCCGCCGGTTCCAGGATCATGCGCAGTCCGGTCCGTACCAGGGCTTCGTCGTCTACCACCAGGACACGGATCACGCGGGTTCCTCCAGGGCGGGCTGGGAGAGGGGAAAGCGGGCGGACACGGTGAATCCGCCGTCGTCGCGGGGCCCGGCGACGAATTCGCCGTCAAGGAGCTCGACCCGCTCCCGCAGGCCGACGAGTCCCGTGCCGCTGCCAGGGAAGGGTTCGAGGCGACCGTGCGGAGCCGCGTTGGCCACCGTGATCTCCAGACCGGCGTCCTGGTAGCGCACCGCGACATCGGTGCGGGCCTGGCCCGCGTGCTTGTGGACATTGGTGAGGGCTTCCTGCACGACCCGGTACGCGGCGTGCTCCAGCAGCGTGGGCAGTTGCTGTGGGGTTCCCTCGTCGTGCCGGTCGACTGCCATTCCGGCGGCGCGCGACTGGTCGAGCAGGCGGTCGAGGTCCACCAGGGTCGGCGGCGGCCCGAGACGGGATTCCGCCTCGGCGCCTGCGCTCTTGAGGACCCCCAGGACGTCCCTGAGCTGCGCGAGCGCTTCCCGGCCCGTGGTACGGATCAGCTCGGCGGCGGCCGCGGTCTCCGCGTCCTTGGTGTTGACCTCCAGGGCACCGGCGTGCAGCACCATCAACGACACCCGGTGGGCGACGAGATCGTGCATGTCGCGCGCGATACGGGCCCGTTCCTGTGTGCGCGCCTGCTGAGCGCGGGCCGCCTGCGTGCGCTCAAGGTGTTCGGCGCGCTCGTGGAGGCCCTCGATCACCTCGCGGCGGGCCCTGCTCCACAGCCCGAGCACAAACGGCAGCCAGACGAAGAGGCCGGCTGCGCCGAGCGAGGTCATCACGTCCTCTCCGGCCAGGCCCGGCACTCCGATGGCCACGCCCGTGGCGGTCGGCAGGACGGTGAGCAGGCTCGCTCCGACGACGTACCAGGTCCGGTGCAGGGGGCTGCGTACCGTCCGGGCGGCCGTGCAGGAACCGAGGCAGAGCGTCGGCCAGGCCGACACCAGCGTCCAGGCCACCAGCCCCATGGTGATCAGCGGCCATCGTCTGCGCGGCAGCAGCAGCGCGGCGACCAGGGACACCGCCGCCAGCGCCGAAGTGAGCAGGAGCCCGGAGAGCGGAGTGCCGTTCCACTCGGGCTCTATGTGCAACTCGGGCTGTATGTACGGGACTTGCCGACCGTTGATCTGTAGGAAGGTGCCCGCGGCGACCACGGCCGCCAGGAGCTTCGGTCCCCCTCGGCCGGCGACGTCACGCAGGCGCTGCCGGAGCGCTTTCTCCATGTGGTGTGCCACAGCCCGAGCGTAAATGTCGTGGCGCGCCCAGGCCTCCGTCGTCCGTCCAGCTTCGCCCCCACCAAAGTTCGGGGCCGCCGTAACTTAAGTCAGGGGTGTTCGTGGTCTTTTTGGCGACGCCGCGGCAGGGGCCGCGCTCGCACACTCGCCGCATGAACCAGACAACAGCTGCCGTCCGAGCCGTCGGGCTCGCCAAACACTATGGACTGGACGACTCCCGCGTGGCCGCGCTCGCCGGAGTTGATGTGGAGTTCCAGCGCCGGGAGTTCACGGCGATCATGGGGCCGTCCGGCTCCGGTAAATCGACGCTGATGCACTGTGTGGCGGGCCTCGATCAGGCGGACGCAGGCAGGGTGTGGATCGGCGACACCGAGTTGACCGGACTGCGCGATGACGCGCTCACCGATCTGCGCCGCGACCAGGTGGGGTTCGTGTTCCAGGCGTTCAATCTGCTGCCCACGCTCACCGCCCTGGAGAACATCACCCTCCCCTTCGACCTGGCCGGCCGGAGACCTGACCGGGCCGCTCTCGAGGAGGTCGTTGCGGCGGTGAATCTGGAGGACCGGTTGCACCACCGCCCCGGCCAGCTCTCCGGCGGCCAGCAGCAGCGCGTCGCGTGTGCGCGGGCGCTGGTCACCAGACCCGAGGTGGTGTTCGCCGACGAGCCCACGGGGGCACTGGACTCGTCCGCCTCCGCGGAGCTGCTCCGATTCCTGCGCAACAGCGTGGACGATCTCGGCCGGACCGTGGTGATGGTGACGCACGATCCGAGCGCCGCTGCCTATGCCGACCGGGTGCTGTTCCTCAAGGACGGCCGCCTGGTGGACGAGATCTCCGCACCGACCGCGGACGGCGTGCTGGAACGCATGAAGTCCTTCGAAAAGGCGGCCGCCCCGTGCTGAAGGCCATGCTGCGGGAACTCCTCGCCCACAAGGGGCGCGTGCTGATGACGCTCTTCGCCATCGCGCTCGGTGTGACGGCGACGGTCGGGAGCTGGGTGGTGAGCGATTCCATCGCCACGACCCTCGCCGGCCGGGACACCCGCCATGACGTCGGGGTCTCCGTACAGAGCCCCGGAAAGGAGCCACTGCTCACCGCCGAAGACCGGGCCCGCCTGGCCGGGTTACCCGGCGTCGCGCGCACCGAGGGCGTGATCGTCGGGCGCGCCGGCCTGGTCGGACGGGACAACAAGCTCGTCAAGTCGGCCACGGCCCTGGACCGGTCGGGCACGAACTGGAGCAACGCCAAGCGCTTCACCGTGGACCAGGGGAAGGCCCCCGCCGGACCGGACCAGATCGCGCTCAACGCGGAGGATGCCAAGGCCGCGGGCATCAAGGTGGGCGACCGGGCCGGGGTGCTGCTCTCCGACGGACGTACGGACCACGCCGAGGTCACGGCCCTGTTCACCTACCACCGGCTCGGCCCCGAGACCACCCAGGACGCCGACGGCCCCTCGGACACGGTGCCGGTGGTGGCATACGACACCACCACCGCACAGGAGTTGCTCGGCAGGCGCTATCACCGCATCGAGTTGACCACCGCATCCGGCGCGGCCGCGCGGGCTGTCGCGGCGGCGGCCCAGCGGGCCGTCCCCGCCGGCTATCACGCCAGGACGGGCAAGGCCCTGGCCGACGCCGCCGGCCGCCAGTCGGACGCGGAGGCAGACGATCTGCGCCTGACCATGCTGCCGTTCGCGGCGGTCACGCTGCTGGTCGGCATGTTCGTGATCGCCAACACCTTCACCATGCTGGTGAGTCAGCGCACCCGGCAGTTCGCGCTGCTGCGGGCGGTCGGTGCCCGCAAGCGGCAGGTGCGGCGCGGGGTCCTTGTCGAGGCCGCCGTGCTCGGCGTGGTCGGCGGCACCATCGGGACGCTCGCGGGTGTGGCACTGGGACCATCGCTGATCTCGGTGATGCGCCCGGACGGTGCGGTCGACTTCACCGTCAGCCCGGTTGCCGTGCTTCTCGGGTACGGCGTCGCCGTGCTGGTGACGGTCGTTGCCGCATGCACCTCGGCGCGGCGGGCCGCGGCGGTCCCGCCGGTGGCCGCGCTGCGCACGGACGCGAGCGTTCCCCGCGAGACCAAACGCACGCGGAACGTCCTCGGCCTCGGCTTCGTCGTTGCGGCCGGCGGGATGGTGCTGTCCACCGCAGACCCCAGTGCGTCCAACGCCGCGCGCATCATCGCCATCGTGGGAGCGATCCTCGGCGTCGTCGGCGTGATCCTGCTTGCGCCCCTCATCGCCGAGGCCGTCCTGCGTCCGCTCACACGATTCCTCGGCGGTCGCGCGGGGCCGGCGGTCCGGCTCGGCCTCCGCAGCGCGGCGGGCGACCCGCGGCGCACCTCGGGCACCGCGACCGCCCTCACCGTGGGTCTGGCCCTGGTCTGCGCCTTCGCCACTCTCAGCGCGACCTTCTCGGCACTGATCGCGTCAACGACCCGGGCGAATGTCCCGAGTTCGACCACCATCCTGCAGTCGGCCGCCGAGGGCGATTCCCCTCTCACGCCTGCCGAGATGGCGAGGGTCAAGCGGCTGCCGGGCGTGTCCGAGGTGGCGGGGAGCCGCGATGTCCTGGTGGGGCTCTCGTACCGGGGCGGCAGGACCGAGCGGAGGATCTCCGCGATCGAGCCCGCGGCGCTGAGGTCCGTGCTCACCCCGCACATCAGCGAGGGCAGCGCCGATCTGAGGCGTGGCGTGGTCATTTCGAAGAATCAGGCCGACATGCTCGACCTGGGCCTGCACGACAAGATCACCTTGCAGATGGACGCCACGACCTCGGTCGCCCAGACCGTCGTCGGGATCTACGACGCCACCGAACTCCAGGCCAGCGTCTTCGTGGACGCCGCCAACGCGCCCGGGTCGCTGCGGAAGCAGATCACCACGATCTACGCCTCCGGCCCCGATCCGGCCACGGCACGCCAGAACATCGAGACCGAATTCCGTGACCGCCCGGATGTCTCCGTCATCGGCCGCGAGACGCTGGTCCAGCAGGGCGTCGATCAGCAGGCGCTGGCGTTCACCTTGATGTACGCGATGTTCGGTGTGGCGATTCTGATCGCCGTGTTCGGTGTCATCAACACCCTCATGCTCTCGGTCATGGAACGCAGCCGGGAGATCGGGGTGATACGGGCGGTAGGCGCCACACGGCGGCTGGTCCGCAGAACGATCAGGGCGGAGAGCATCGTGGTCTCGCTCTTCGGCGCGCTGCTCGGCGTGATGGTCGGTGTCCCGGTGGGCGCGATCATGCAACACGCCATGCTGGGGCAGCGATTGTGGGACGTCACGCTGCCCTTCGGCATCATCGGCACGGCACTGGCGGGCATCACCGTTGCCGCCGTGGCGGCCGCGATGTGGCCGGCCCGCCGGGCGGCCCGTACGAACATGCTGGCGGCGATATCCGGCGGATAGCCGGAGCCTCGCGGGACGGCGGGACGGCGGGCCGGCCGGACCGGCGGTCTTCATCGGGATTCCATGGCGCAAACACCCCATCGCGGTGTCAAACCCGAGCGAACGTCGGCAGCCACTATCTGGCCGGAAATCGCCCCTGCGCGGTGTTGTGCAGCGCCGTCTCGCAGCGTGAGGACCTCCCCCGCGGCGTCCCCTGTCCCTGCGAGACCGGCGTGCACCAGGATTAACGCGAAGCTGCTCGCGTTAATCTGGATTGGACAATACTTGGCGTGAACCCGCACTGCAATACGGAGGCGCCGTGACCGCTGCGCACCAGGCCTCGGGGGAGACCCGCCCCGGGGGACGTACGGCGCGGACCCGGCAGGCCGTACTGAACGCCGTCTTCGAGGAGTTGGGCCAGGCGGGCTTCGCCGGGCTCAGCATGGAAAAGATCGCTCAGCGTTCGGGAATTCACCTTGCGACGCTCTACCGGCGCTGGCGCTGCGTCGAGGGGCTGGTCTGCGATCTGCTGACCGGGCTGAGCGCCGATGTCCCGCTGCCCGACACCGGCACGCTGCCGGGGGACCTGCGTGCGCTGGCCCGGTCGATAAGCGCGTTCTACGCGGACGACCGGCGGCGCAGCCTGATCGAGGCGGTGGTCTCGGCGGCGGCCCGCGACCCGCAGGCGGCCACGTTGCTGCGGAATTTCTTCGCGGAGCGGCTGGTGCTGGCCGGCCAGATGGTGAGCTTGGCCATCGACCGCGGGGAGCTGCCCGCCGATACGGACCCGGAGATGGTGCTGGCGGGCCTCGGCGCGCCCTTCTACTACCGGATCCTGATCGCCCGCCGCCCCGTCGACGCGGCCCTGGCCGAATCCGCCGCCACCGCGGTCTGGGCGGCGGCCCAAGCGGGCGCGTACAAAAAGACGGCCACGCCGGCCGGCAGCCAGGAAGCCCGGCACCCCCAACAGCCCCCGGACACGGGACAGCCCCCGGACACGGGACAGCCCCCGGACACCCAACAGGCCCAGCAGCCCCCGGACACATAAACCGACGGCCGGTGCCCCCAACCTCCGGGGCCACCGGCCGTCCGCGTCACACCGGCGTGGCTACTTTCCGAGCAGCCCCGCCATCCACGCCTCGACCTCGTCCGACCGGCGCGGCAGCCCGGCCGACAGGTTGCGGTTGCCGTCGTCCGTCACCAGGATGTCGTCCTCGATCCGGACGCCGATGCCGCGGTACTCCTCGGGCACGGTCAGGTCGTCCGCCTGGAAGTACAGACCGGGCTCGACGGTCAGCACCACGCCGGGCTCCAGGGTGCCGTTGACATACGTCTCGGTGCGGGCCGCGGCGCAGTCGTGGACATCCAGGCCGAGCATGTGGCCGGTGCCGTGCAGGGTCCAGCGGCGCTGGAGGCCCAGCTCCAGGACGCGCTCGACCGGGCCCTCGACCAGACCCCACTCGACGAGCTTGGCGGTGAGCACCCGCTGCGCCGCGTCGTGGAAGTCGCGGAAGGCCGCGCCGGGCTTGACCGCGGCGATGCCCGCCTCCTGGGCCTCGTACACCGCGTCGTAGATCGTGCGCTGGAGGTCGGTGTAGCGGCCGTTGATCGGCAGGGTGCGGGTGACATCGGCGGTGTAGAGGGAGTGGGTCTCCACGCCGGCGTCCAGCAGGAGCAGATCGCCGGAGCGGACCTGGCCGGTGTTGCGGACCCAGTGCAGGGTGGTGGCGTTCGGGCCCGCGGCGCAGATGGAGCCGTATCCGATGTCGTAGCCCTCGACCCGGGCGCGCAGGAAGAACGTGCCCTCGATGTAGCGCTCGCTGGTGGCCTCGGCCTTGTCCAGGACCTTCACGACGTCCTCGAAGCCGCGCACCGTCGAGTCGACGGCCTTCTGCAGCTCGCGGATCTCGAACTCGTCCTTGACCACCCGGGCCTCGGACAGATACACCCGCAGCTCTTCGTCGTGCTCGGCGGTGATCTTGTCGTTCAGCGCGGCCTCGATGGCGGCGTCGTGACCGCGGACGACCCGGACCGGGCCGGTGGCCTCGGCCAGTCGGCCGGTGAGCTCGCGCACGTCCTTGCAGGGGATGCCGAGCAGCGCCTCGGCCTCGGTAAGGCTGTGGCGGCGGCCGACCCACAGCTCGCCCATGCCGTTGAGCCAGAACTCGCCGTTCTCGCGGTTGGAGCGGGGCAGGCGGTGGACCGTCGCCTCGTGGGAGTCACCCTTCGGCTCCAGAACCAGCACGCTGCCGTCGGTCTGGTCGCCGGTGAGGTAGACGTACTCCGTCGAGGCGCGGAAGTTGTACTCGGTGTCGTTGGAGCGGGTCTTGAGGTTGCCCGCCGGGATCACCAGGCGCTCACCGGGGAAGCGTGCGGACAGCGCGGCGCGGCGGCGGGCGGCGTCCGGGGCCTGCTCGATCGGCTGGAGATCGCGCAGCTCGGTGTCGGCCCAGCCGCTCTTCATGTTCGCCGCGAGCTCATCCGAGACGCCCGGGTAAAGGCCGTTCTTGCGCTGCTTGATCGGCTGCTCGTCCTCGTCCGGGGTCTCCGGCGTGAGCTCGTCGGTCACAGTGCCTCCTTTTAGAGTGAACCGCCATCCATCGTATGTGCGGACGGGAAACGGTCCAGGGGGCAGAAGGTGTGACCTCTCAGGCACCGGAGCCGTACGGATACGGAAGGCCTCCCGGCTACTCCTCGAAGCATGCCGCGAGCAGCACCACATCCTCCTCCGACGCCGGATCGTCCAGCCCGCCGTGCGGCAGCATCGTGCGCACGATGTGATCGACGATCGCCTCCGGATCGAGGCGGCTCGCCTTCGGGACGCTCGCCGCGGCGGCATGCAGCCGGGCGAACGCGCGGTCCATGGCCTCGCCGGTGCGGTGCAGCAGCCCGTCGCTGTAGAGGAGCAGGGTCTCCCCCGGCGCGAGTTCGATCTCCACGCTCGGCGCCTCCCAGCAGGCGAGCATGCCCAGCGGCGCGGACAGCGTCGTCTCGACGAATTCGGTCCGCAGGTCGCCCAGCAGCAGCGGCGGGCAGTGGCCGGCCCCGGCGATCACCAGCTTGCGGGGGAACGGGTCGTCGAGACCGGCCGGCATCGGGGGCGCGGGCGGCCCGCCCGGCGCGCCGGGCGGCGGCTCGGTGAAGGCGAACAGCGCGGTGGCACTGCGGGCGGGCTCGGTCAGCCGCAGCAGCAGCTCGAGGTCGGAGAGGACCGCGACCGGGTCCTCCCCCTCCATGACCGCATACGCGCGCAGCGATGCCCGCAGCCGTCCCATGGCCGCCACCGCGCTCGGCCCGGAGCCGGTGACCGACCCGACGGCCAGGCCCAGCGCGCCGTCCGGCAGCGGCAGCGCGTCGTACCAGTCGCCGCCGCCGCGCGGCCCGGTGCTGTGCCGCACCGCGAGCCGTACGCCGGGTGCCCGCGGCAGCCGGCTGGGCAGCAGCTCCTCGCGGAGGGTGGCGGTGTCCTGTTTGCTGCGGTGGAGTTCGAGCAGCCGGGCGAGGTGTTCGGCGGCGTGCGCGCGGTAGAGGCCGATGAGGTGGCGCTGGCGGTCGGTGGGGGCGGCGGGCTCGTCGTAGAGCCAGACCGCGGCGCCGGTTCTGCCGATCGGGTCGGCGGCGAGCGGGACCGCGTAACTGGCGGCGTAGCCGAGGCGGGCGGCGACCTCGCGCAGGCGGGGGTCGAGGCCCTGCTCGCCGGGGATGTCGGGCTCGGAGATCTCCGTACGGGCGTTGGCGTCCTTGTCCGTACGGGAGTCGTCGCCGGCGCCCGGCTCCGGGAGGCCGTCCAGTATCCGCGCATACGACAGGGCGCGGCGCGGAATGGTCTCGATATGGCCGATGTCGGCGTGGCCGAGGCCGAGGCCGATGGTGGTTTCCGGGCCGAGTCCGTCGGCCGGTGCCAGCACGACCAGGCCGCGGCGGGCGCCGACCAGAGAGGCGCCGGCCCGGAGGAGTTCGTGCAGCGCTTCGTCCAACGTGCGCGTCCGGGCGAGCTGTTCGGTGAGGTCGTGCAGCGTGCTGAGGTCCGAGATCCAGCCGGCGAGCCGGTCCTGTACGGCGGCGATGCGGTCGACGGGCGAGGCATCCGGGGGGCCGGTACAGGAGCCGTCCGGGCGCTCGTCCTGGGGGGTTTCGGTGGAGTCGGGGGTGGTGCCCGAGGAGGGATCTGAGGAGGTGTCCGCGGCGGCCTTCGGCGTGAGCGGATCGGCAGTGTGAGCGGGAGCGGGAAGTGCTGGTTCGATTCCAGCCACTTTCGGTACACGAGGGATGCTCATGGCAGACGGCTCATGTCATGCCTGGCATTGTCCCAGGTCAGGCCGGAGTTTGTTAGGGAGTGCGGCATTTTGTTGAGCGACTCTGTGCGGTATGTTTGACCGCTCAATTTCCTCAATAGCATCGCAAACCCCCATGTCATGCTGCTCCGCTATCAATGCCTCCACATGTACACGCACCAGCGATGTGATGTCCAGCATTGTCCCGATGGGGTTTGTGGTGTCAACGAGGTCTGTAGATTGGCCTAAAAATACCCCCCCAGGTGTCAATTTGAGGTCGACTGACGGCCATCGACAGCGCGTCATATGCACGATGGCGGGTACGTACTCGGAAAGGTGCGGGGCCAGTTGAGCCTGCACCGGAACCCTCCAGCGGGCGCGGGCGTCTCATACGGCGACGACCGCGACGCACTCCCAAGTGGCGGGATTGCACCACAGAACCGCAAGCGCCATGCGTGCGCCACCCTCCGCCACGTTCCACGCTCGACGTACGGCGTGATGCGCTGCCTTGTACACGCGGTGACAAATGATCCACGTGGCGTGATCGGCACGGCCGTTCGAACGCCACACAACGGCATGCGTGAAGCAGCACGTGAAGATGCGTGACGTAACACGTATGCCGCGGCATGCAGTGCGATGGACATAGCCCTCGGCGTTAACGGAAAGGAACGAGCGCTCATGCGCGAGATCCTCGGAAGGCGACGCAAGCCCCTGTTCCGGCGCGGCGGAAGGTCGGCGCTGCTCGGTGCCGCGCTTCAGTGCGCCACCGAGTGGCGGTGGCCCGTACTCCCGGGTGTCGGCCTGCGGTCCGGTGGCCGGGGCGCCCGTCGGTGTAGCTGTCCCGACCCCGACTGTGTGGTGCCCGGCGCGCACCCCTTCGACCCAGGACTGCTGGCTGCCACCACCGATGAGCGGATGGTGCGCTGGTGGTGGGGCAACCGCCCCGACGCCCCGGTCGTGCTGGCCACCGGCGGCCGCGCGCCGTGCGCCGTGAGCCTGCCGGCCGTCGCCGGGGCACGGGCCCTGGCGGCCCTGGACCACTTCGGGGTGCGCGTCGGCCCGGTGGTGGCCACGCCCACCCGCTGGTCGCTGCTCGTATCGCCGTACGACCTGGCGGAGTTGGGCGAGCTGCTGCACTCCCAGGACTGGGTGCCCAGCTCGCTGCGGTTCCACGGCGAGGGCGGCTATCTGGTGCTTCCGCCGTCGGGGATCGGCGCGGGAAAGGTGCGCTGGGAGCGGCCGCCGGCGGCCGGCCCGGCGGGGCCCTGGCTGCCGACGGTGACCGCGATCGTCGACGCCCTGGTGACGGCGAGCACCAGCACACCGGACGGTGGCAGCCGGCTCGCCTATTAGGCGGCGACACACTTCTGTGGGTGGCCGGAAAGAACGCCCGGACGGTTCACCCGTGACGGTTCACCCGTACGGGTGTGAGCGGTGCGGCCGACTACGGGAAACGGGTGTCCGGGCGCCGGTGGGCACCCTCGTGGCCCGATAGGTTCGGCGCACCGTCAAGCCGTCGGCGGCCCTCGATCGCCCCGGCACCCCCATCCCTTCGCAAGTGGGTCCCATGCAGCGTGCGCCAAAAATCCGCCTGGTCTTTCTCGCGGGTACGGCGGTGCTCGCCGTCGTCGTACCGCTCGCCGCCGCGACGGCCGGTCCGGCGGACACCGCAGAACAGGCCGATGAGGCGCTCGCCGGGCCCCGTGCCAAGCCTGCGGGCGGTCCCCGCGCCCAGCCCGGCGCCCCCTTCAGCAACACGGCCGAAAAGCCCGCCGACAAGGCCGAAAAGGCTCGTCGTCCCGGTGGTCCGCTCGCCGGACTCGGCCTCCCCCTCCTCTCCGGCGACGGCGGCCGGACGTCCCGCTGCGGGCCCGAACTCGCCTCCCCCAGGGGGATCGAAGCGCAGACCTGCGTGCTCGCCGAGCAGGGCCTGACCTGGGGGCGGACGTACTACCGCAATCCCACCGGCGCCCCCCTGCGGGCCGTACTGACGCTGCTGCGTCCGGACGGCCGGACCGTTCAGGTGCACTGCGATGTGGCGGCGGAGGACCTGCCGGGGCTGTGCGAGACACCGACCGGCCGGACCGTGCGCCAGACAGGGGGGCTGTACGGCGTGGTGGCGGAGATCTCGGATGCGGCGGGGGAGCGGCTGCTGCTGCGCTCGGGCGGCAACTCGGCGCCGGGCGCGAAGGATTCGGACCGGCGGCGGAAGGGCTGAGCGCCGTCCAGGAGCCGTCCGGGTCCGGACATGGAAGCGCCCGGTCGCTGGCGACGGGGGATGCACCAGCGACCGGGCTTCTAGAACCGTAACAAGAGATCGGCGGTTCGCAAATTCGATCGTGGATTTCCGGACGCCTATTTACCGGCGCGTAGGGGTAGTTGTGACTGGTGTCACTGCTGAGCCCGCCGGGCGTGCCGAGGTGTCCGGGGCGTCACGGTTCGGCATGGTTCAGCTCAGGGTGATCTGGCGGTTGGTGAGGCCGCCGCGCGCCCGGCGCTCCTCCGGGGTCAGCGGGGCGTTGGCGGCGAGCGCCTGCGCCAGACGCTCGGCGAACTCCGCGGCCGGTGCCGCGACCTCGTCGGCGCCCATCGAGGACGGCAGGTCCCAGACCGGGACAACCAGGCCATGGGCCCGGAACGAGCCGACGAGACGGGTGCCTTCGCCGAGCGAGGACGTGCCCGCGGCGTGCAGCCGGGCCAGCGCGTCCAGCAGCTGCTCCTCGGGGTGCGCGGTGACCCAGCGCAGATGGTTCTTCTCCGGGGCCTCGCACCAGTACGCGCCCTCCAGGCCGGGGATGCGGGCGGTCGGGATGGCCGCGGCGTTGGCCCGCTCCAGGGAGGCGGCGACCTCGCCGGTGGCGTTCTCGGCGTTCTCCACCCAGAACTCGAAGCCGGTGTGGACGGCGGGCTCGAAGGGCGCGGCCGGGTCGAGCAGATCCTGCAGCCGCGGGCCGTCGGCGGCGGGCCGCCCGGCGGCGACCGGGCTGCCGGGCTCGGCCTCCAGCGCGCGCTGGAGGGTGTCCGCCAGGTCGCGGCTGATGTCGCCGGAGGCGGTGTCGTTCTGCAGGCCGAGCAGCACCGCGCCGTTGTCGCGGCGCAGCGCGGGCCAGGCCATCGGCAGTACGGTCGCCAGCGTCACCGACGGGACCCCCTCGGGCAGCCCGCCCTTGAGCGCCAACTCGACCGTGGCGGCGGGCACCAGCTCGCGCAGCGCCACCCAGTCGCACTCACCCGTCAGGCCCTCGAAGGGGCGCTGCACCAACTCGGTGACGGCGTGCGCCGCCTGCCGGCCGTGACAGGCCTTGTACCGGCGGCCGGAACCGCACGGACAGGGCTCGCGGGCCCCGACGACGGGCACCTCCCCGTCCTTGATCTTCGGTGCTGCGGCCTGCTGCTGGGGACGGCGCTTCTTGGCCATGGCGGCGGTGTCTCCTGGTCGTTCCTGGGCGTCCGGATGCGCCCGGAGTCATGCAGAGACATGCGCGGACGCGTTTCGGCGCGAGCCTAGAGGAGCGCGTCCGAAATTGCGCCGCTTACGCCGCCGGGGCCGCCGGAGCGCCGCTGGGTCGTTCCCTGACGGTCCGTCGTCCGGGGCCATCCGGCCTGCCTCCGGCCCCTCTGCGCCCCGTCAACAGCCGCACCACGGCCGCTCTGCAGCTACTCCATGGCTGGCCCACGACTGCTCCACGGCCGGTCTACGACTCGTCGAAGTCCGCGAAGGCCAGACCGGGCGGTAGCTCCACGCGCGTAGCGAAGGAATCCTGAAGCGGCAGGATCGCCCAGACCGTCACCTCGCCGTTGGCGGTGTCGCGTACGCCCCAGTCCTTGGCGAGCGACCGGATGATCGCGAGGCCGCGGCCGCCGTGTGCGGTGACCGACGGAGTGGCCGGAAGCGGTCGGGTCGGCCCGCCGCCGTCCGTGACCGCGACGGTCAGCCGGCCCTCTGCGTCGATGCGCCAGGATGCCCGTACGGACTCCCGCAGGGCGCCCCGCGATCCGTCGCGCGCGCCACCGGGCGAGCCGTTTCCGTAAACCGGCGCGCCGTTGTCGTATATCGGACGTGCGTGCCGACACGAATTGCTGAGCAGCTCCGAAAGAATGAGAACCGCGTCATCGACGACTGTGTCCTGAACTCCACTTGCCAACAGCTCGTCACGCATGCGCCGCCTGGCCATGCCCACACCCGCTGGACCATGGGGTACGGCCATGATCGACGACGTCGGCACCTCTTGTGCCACCACCAACGCCACCCCCGAGACCTCCTTTGCCCCACGCCACGGGTTGAATGCCCCAATGGACTGGACCGGAAACCGGCCAAGCGGCATACAGTGACGCACTCGACACCATCGGATACGGGCCGAATGCGCCGGTGCACACCCTGTGAAGTGCTTTAGGCAAGGCCGAGTTGAGTTCGCACCCGTTTGGGGCGATTTGTAATCACGGCGTCCACGCCCAGGTCTCGGCACAGCTCGACATCCGCCGGTTCATTGACGGTCCAAACGTGGACCTGATGGCCCGCCTGATGCGCCTTGGCGACGTACTCGGGGTGGGCGCGCAGGATGCGGATGCCGGGGCCCGCGATGCCGACGCCGGGGGGCAGCCGGCCGTCGCGGTGCCGCGGGGTGAGGAACTGCATCAGATAGACGACGGGGATGTCCGGGGCGGCGGCCCGTACCCGGTGCAGCGAGCGGGCCGAGAAACTCATCACCCGGACCGGCGGCGTCCACTTGCCCGCCATGGCCGGTTTCGTATGCCCGAACCGGTCGAGCAGATCGACCAGCCGCTCCTCCACCTGTCCGGCCCAGCGCGTCGGGTGTTTGGTCTCGATGGCCAGCTCGACCCGGCGGTCGGCGTCGGCGACCAGCTCCAGCAGCCGCTCCAGGGTCAGTACGGAGGTCCGCTCGGGGTCCTCGTGCTGGCGGTCCGGCGCCTCGTGGGGGTCCAGAGTGTCCGGGCCGTCCGCGCCGACCTTCCAGGACCCGAAGTCGAGGGTGGCGAGATCGGCCAGCTCCAGGGCGGAGACGGCGCCGCGCCCGTTGGAGGTGCGGTTCACCCGCCTGTCGTGCACACACACCAGATGGCCGTCGGCGGTCAGCCGGACATCGCACTCCAGGGCATCCGCCCCGTCCTCGATCGCCTTGCGGTAGGCGGCCAGCGTGTGCTCCGGAGCGTCCTCGGAGGCGCCCCGGTGGGCGATGACGGAGATGGCCGACGGACCCGAACGGGCGTCCTTGGCGGGGCGTGCAGAGTTCACCGAGTTATCGTGCCATCCGCCATGTGGGGCGTGGCGTGCGGTGCTCGGTGGGCGGCACGGGGGATGCGCCCGGATTGTCCGACATAAAGAATGCGAGGACAGTCACAGCCTCGGCTTACGGTGCCCTGACGCGCCATGGGAAAGGCTGGATGCGGTGTCGTGGTGGTGCGTGCAGGCCGTGGTCGCCGTCCGTGCGGGCCGCGTGGCCCGTATCTGCGGAATCCTTGATGCTGGGTTGGGAACCTTGGGTTCGGAAGGTTGGGAACCTGGGGTTCGGGGTCCGGGTCTGGACTTCCGGGGTCGGGGTTCCTGGCCGGGGCGTCGGGATCTGGGGCCGGGTCGTGGGTCCGGGGCCGTGGGTTCCGTATCCCGGGGCGCCTGTACGCCAGGGCGTCCGTACATCAGCCATCAACGCAGAAGGGGACTGCCGGACCGAGAGGTCACCGGACTTAGAGGTCACCGGACAGGGGAACCGTGGGTCAGCGGAACCGCTGGGACCGCGGAACCATCGACCAGGCCAGCCAGGCCAGCCAGGCCAGCCAGGCCAACCAAGTCGACCAAGCCGCCTAATCCGGCTGAACCGGATGAAACGGATGAACCGGACGCAGGAACTGCCGGACCCGGAACTCATGGCCCTATGGGCCGTGGTCCGGCACAGTCGTGAAGCTGAGGAGAGATCTGTGAGCACCGAGAACGAGGGAGCCGACGTCCCGTCGGAGGCCACGCCGCCGACCGGGCCGCAGGCGTCGGACCGCGCCGCCGCGTCCGCCTCCGGCGCCCAGACTCCGGATGTCCCGCCCGCGCCGGCCACTCCCCCGCCGCCGGCTTCCGCGCCGTCCGCGTCCGCAGCGGGCGGCAGCCCCTGGGAGCAGTCCCATGCCCCCGGCGGACCGGGACCGGGCCGGCCCGACGGGACCGCCCAGTTCCCCGTGTACGGAACCGCCGACCACGGCGCGTCCGCCGGCGGCTGGGGCCCCCACGGGGGCGGCGGTGGCGGCGACCCGTGGGGTGATCCGGGCAACCCGGCACCCAAGCGGCGTAATGGCGGCCTGATTGCGGCCGTCCTGGTGGCGGCGCTGTTCGCGGGCGGCATCGGCGGCGGCATCGGCTTCTGGGCCGCGGGCCAGAACGACACCGGCTCGACGACGGTCACCGCGACCGGCAACCCCGAGGCGCTGAACCGCAAGCCCACCTCGGTCTCCGGGATAGCGCAGAAGGCGCTGCCCAGCGTCGTCACGATCGAGGCGCAGGGCGCGACCGGCGAGGGCGGCACCGGCACCGGCTTCGTCTACGACAAGCAGGGCCACATCCTCACCAACAACCACGTCGTCTCCAGCGCCGCCGACGGGGGCAAGCTCACCGCGACCTTCTCCAACGGCAAGAAGTACGACGCCGAGGTCATCGGCCGCGCCCAGGGCTACGACGTCGCCGTGGTCAAGCTCAAGCGCGCCTCGGGCGCCCCGCTCAACCCGCTCCCGCTCGGCAAGTCCGCCCAGGTCCAGGTCGGCGACGCGACGATCGCGATCGGCGCCCCGTTCGGCCTGTCCGGCACGGTCACCACCGGCATCATCAGCGCCAAGGACCGCCCGGTGGCCTCCAGCGACGGCGACGGCTCCAGCGCCTCGTACATGAGCGCCCTCCAGACGGACGCCTCGATAAACCCCGGTAACTCCGGCGGCCCCCTGATGGACGCCAGCGGCAATGTGATCGGCATCAACTCCGCCATCCAGTCGGCCGGCAGCGGTGGCGGCATGGGCCCCGAGTCGCAGCAGTCCGGCAGCATCGGCCTGGGCTTCGCCATCCCCATCGACCAAGCCAAGCGGGTGGCCCAGGACCTGATCAAGACCGGCCGGCCGGTCTACCCGCAGATAGGCGTCCAGGTCGGCATGAAGGACACCGGCAACGGCGCCACCATCGCCCAGACCGGCAACAACGGCTCCGACCCGGTGACCCCGAACGGCCCCGCCGACAAGGCGGGCCTGCGCCCCGGCGACACCATCACCAAGCTCGACGACACCGTGATCGACAGCGGCCCGACCCTGATCAGCGAGATCTGGCAGCACAAGCCCGGCGACCACGTCACCCTCGCTTACCTCCGCGGCGGCAAGGCGCACACCGTCCAAGTCACCCTGGGCCAGCGCACGGGCGACAAGTGACGCGCTAGTCTGATCCCGCGACACCGCACCGGTGCCGCGGGGAGGCTTGCCCGAGCGGCCTAAGGGAACAGTCTTGAAAACTGTCGTGGCGGCAACGTCACCGTGGGTTCAAATCCCACAGCCTCCGCACAGGTCAGCGAACTAGCTGGTCAGAAGGGGCGCCCGAGGGAATCGGGCGCCCCTTCTGCGTTCAGGCCGTCTCACTTCGGATCGCTGGTATCCCGGCTTTGACCAGCGTGTGTGGACGGGCTGTGGGCGGGCTGTGGACGAGCAATGCTCAGGACTTGTGGATCGGCCTCGGGCTGGACGCGGAGGGCGTACCTTCCCGAATGATCCTGTGATGATCACCGAGTAGGCCCGCATTGCAGCGCGGGTCAGGAACGCACGCCCGTGCTCAGCGTGGTCACCGCCGATGGCTCCACCTGGTCCGGCTCCCTGGTCGACGAGATCGTACGCGAGGGCGCCTGCAGGATGCTCTCCGCGGCTCTGGAGACGGAAGTCAACCAGTACGTAGCCGAGTTGGCGGCCGAGACCGACGAGGCCACGGGCGAGCGCAGGCGATTCTCCTCCAAGATTCTTCCGCCGTGGGGTGTCGCAAGTCGCCGAAGATGTCGGAGGTGTTGCCCGCTGCTCTACCTGCACGGCCTGTCGTCCGGGGACTTCGTGCCCGCGCTGGAGCAGTTCCTCGGCGGGACCTCCGGGCTGTCGGCGGCGACCGTGACCAGGCTGACCAGGCAGTGGCAGGACGACCACGCCGCTTTCCAGGGCCGGGATTTGTCGGACCGCGACTTCGTCTACGTGTGGGCCGACGGCGTGCACCCCAAGGTTCGGCTCGGGCGGGCGCACACGACTTCCCTGCCGAGCACTGGGTCCACCTGCGGACCACGAATCCGATTGAGCCGACGTTCTCCACCGTCCAGCTGCGGACCAAGGTCACCCGCCGCGCCGGCAGCCCGGCCGCGGCCTTGGCGAAGGGGGTCGAGCTGATCGAGTCCGGCCAGACCCGCTGGCGTGCGATTACCGGAGCCCACCTGGTCCCCCTGGTTCGTGCCGGCACCAGGTGCCGGCGCCAGGTTCGAGAACGGCGTCCTGCTCGAGCGCACGAAGACCGCCGCAGCCTGATCACGCCGCCGAGGTGTGTGGTCAGCCGCGGCGGATGTCAGCCCAGCACGCCGGTCAGGGCCCGGGCGACTACGGTGTCGAACCGGTCGCGGGGGTTGCCGTCGGGCGGGGGAACGTCGAGCAGGGCGGCGATGCGGGGGTGCCTTCCCGCAGCGGCAACGTGGCGGAGGTAGCTGGATTGGCGTGTGGCGTCGGTGTCCGCGGCAGCCATTTCGTTCTGGACGAACAGCGCGGTCAGGCCTCCGAGGAGGGCGAATGCCTCGAGTTTGCGGGCGGGGTCGGCCGGGTGGTCGGCGAGCACGTCGAGTACGTGCTCCAGCAGGTCGATCCCGTGGGGGCCGAGGGCGGCGCGATCAATGACCGTGGTGGGTAGCCATGGGTGACGGCGCATGATCTGCCGGGCCTGGTGGGCGATGGCGAGCAGGTCGGCCTGCCAGTCGCCGCTGGGCGCGGGCGGGTTGTATTCGCTCGCGGTGCTGTCGGTCATCAGGTCGAGCAGGTCGTCGCGGGTGGCCACGTAGCGGTAGAGCGAGGCGGCGCCGGTGCCCAAAGCTGAGGCGACGCGGCGCATGGAGACGGCCTCCAGACCCTCGCGGTCGGCCAGTTCCACCGCGGCGGCGGTGATTTCGGCCCGGCTGCGCTCGGCCGGTCGTCCGACCGACGCCTGCTCCGGCCGCATCCAGATCACCGGTTCCTGCTGCTGTCCTGCCACTGCCACCTCCTGCGTTGCCGCCAGTCTATCTATCGCATACGGTGTTCGCGAACGACGTTTGCGAATGGGAGGGACGCGATGACGCGCTACGCACACAACGGCGGGATCCAGATCGCCTTCGAGGACCTGGGCGGCGCGGGCGGCGACCCGCTGCTGCTGGTCATGGGGTTGGGCACCTCGCGGTTCTGGTGGCCGGACGGGCTGGTGGACGAACTGGTGCGCCGCGGCTTCCACGTCGTGGTGTACGACCAGCGCGACGCCGGCGAGTCCACCCGCCTGCCAGGCCGGCGCGTCGGCCCGCCGATCAAGGCCCTGCTGAGCCGCGGGGCCCCGGCCTACAGCGCCGAGGACCTCACCGACGACGCGGTCGCCGTTCTCGACGCCGTCGGCTGGGAGCGCGCTCACCTCTTCGGTCACTCGATGGGCGGGCTCGTGGCGCAGCGCATCGCGATCCGTCACCCGAACCGCGTACTGAGCATGACCACTTCGTCGGCCGTGCCCAGCGACGCGAAGAGCCTGAGCACCCTGCGCTACCTGCGCCTGGCGACCCTGGCCCGCTTCGCGCGGCTGCACTACCCCGACTACCCCGCAACCCCAGAAGGGAACCTGGCCCTGGCCGTGGCAGTCACCCGCATCTCGGCCGCGCCCGGCCAGTCCATCGGCGAGCGCGATGTGCGCGAGTTCGTGGACAAGGAGGCCGCGCACCAGATCTCCGGCTTCCGTGACAACAAGGCTCAAAGCCGCCAGGTCGGCGCGAAATGGCACGGCGGGTCGCTCGCCCAGATCACCGCGCCGACCCTGGTACTGCACGGCGAGGGCGACCCGCTGGTGCGCGTGACGTCCGCGCACGACATCGCCGCCGCCGTCCCCGGCGCCCAGCTACGCACCCTGCCCGGCGTCGGCCACTTCCTTACGCGCGATGTCTGGGCCACCTGCGCCGACGAACTGCGCGCGCTCGCTGACCAAGTCGACAAGCACCCGCCGACCAATGGGGCCACACACAGGTAACCGGCGGCCGCCGCTCGGTCCCTTCGGGGGCAGCTGAGTCAGAATCTCACTCCACCGATGCTCAGGGTTACGAGCCAGGGTCCAGCCTGGCGCCGGCGGCCTTTCCCGCGACGTCGGTGGCAGGCTTCCCGCAAGGCCTCGCCGAGCAGACCTGAGGACACCCGACCCGCAACTCTTGACAATTGCTCGACCTGAGATGCCGTCGACATCAGCACGCCAGAGAGCACCTGCGGATTCAACTGGCCCTGGCTCACAGCGCAGTCGGGCGGGATCCTCTGGAAAGGCTCGCGCGCTCAGTGTCTGGGCCAACCTGCGACGTGCCGCGTCATCCAGCCCGAACTCGGTGCTGAACTCGTCCAGCTATTCCGATAGGGCGGATTGCCGGCCGCCGGCCGAGAGGCTCTGCGTCGTGTGAGCTGGTTAGGCTCGTTCGCATGAGCGACAACGAGCACGAGGCGAGAATGGCGCGCCCGAGAATGGCCTCGGGCGCGCTGTTCTTTCACGGCCAGGGTCGGGTCATGATGCTTGAGCCGACGTACAAGGACTACCGGGAGATCCCCGGGGGGAGTGGAGACTGGTGAGTCTCCCCGGCAAGCGTGCATCCGGGAGCTCCGCGAGGAACTGGGGATTGAGCCGGAGATCGGGCGACTCCTCGCGGTGGACTGGGCTCCCATCCCTGCGGAGGGCGACGACAAGGTCCTCTACATCTTCGATGGAGGCGCTCTGACGCGGGAGTTGCAGGGGCAGATCCCATTGCAGTCACCGGAGATCGGCTCGTACGACCTCCACCCTGCTTCCGCCTTGGCGGACCTCGCAATTCCCCGGCTCGCACGACGAATCGAGCCGGCCGTCCAGGCCAGGACCGCAGGAAGAGTGGCCTACCTGGCGCATGGGCGTGAGGCTCAGCACGCGGCTGCGGCATGACGTACCAGACCACTGGGGAACGTTGAACACCACCGAGGAGACACCACGTCCATGCGCGTGACGCACGGTTTACCGCTGGCCGGGAAGACGACCCTGGGCATGGGAGGCCCGGCGGCGGTGTTCGCCGATCTGCAGGATCTTGCCGACTTCCCTGAGTTCGTCGCACTCACCGAAGCCTTCCCCGGCGCTCCGACCTGCCTGGGGGCAGGCAGCAATGTGCTGGTCGCCGACGTGGGCTGTTCGTCGCCCGTGCTGCGGATGGACACGAGGGGCGTGCGGTTCGTAGGGGAGGCGGCCGACGGCCGGACCCTGGTCGAGGTGCAGGCCGGCCACCCCCTGTCCGATCTGGTCGACACGACCGTCGATCACGGGCTGACCGGCATGGAGATGCTCACGGGCATCCCAGGGACCGTCGGCGCCACGCCGGTCCAGAATGTCGGCGCGTACGGCCAGGAGATCTCCGACGTGCTGGTCGAGGTGACGGCCTGGGACTGGACAGCGCGCCGCCGCGTCACGCTGGACGCGGCGGCGTGCGGGCTGGCGCACCGCTCCAGTGTCTTCAAGGGTTCCAGCCGCTGGACCTTGCTGACGCTGGTCTTCGCCCTGCGGAAGTCCGCGCTCGGCGCCCCCCTCACCTACCGCATGGTCGCCGAGCAGCTCGATATGCCGGTCGGCAGCCGGGTGCCACCGGCCGAGGCGGCCCAGGCGGTGCTGGCTGTCCGGAGGCGCAAGGGCATGGTGCTGGGGTGCTCCGACGCCGACCGCCGGACGGTCGGCAGCGTTTTCTTCAGCCCCGAAGTGACCCCGGCCCAGGCCAGGCGGCTGCAGGACGAAGGCGCGTCGCTCAACCGCTTCCCCGACGGCTCGACCAGGGTGAGTGCGAGCTGGCTGATGCGGCGGGCGGGCTTCGCCCTCGGCAGCCCGGTTGCCGAGGGCGTACGCGTCTCGCACCTGCACCACACCCTGGTCGCCGATGAGGGCGCGAGCGCGGCGGGGTTCACCGAAGCCATCGGTGTGGTCGTTCAGCGTGTCCTGGAGCGCACCGGCATACACCTCACACCGGAGATCGACTTTCTCGGCGACTGGCCTCAGGAAGGGGCTTCCTGCTTTTGCGGGGAGCCCCGGCAAGGGTCGCCGAAGGGTCGCCGCTTCGCCACGGAGTAGTTGTGGGTGTTGTCGCCGCCGCCCATGTGGTTGCGGCGGAATACCTGATGCGGGAACGGAGCGGACGGTGCCACCGGTAGCCGGGCAATGGAAATAATCTTGCCGGGGGGTGCATCTTTGTGGCATGTGGAATGTGGAATGTACCTCGGTTCCAGTGGCCGAGGTACTGTATTGGTGAATTGATTGAGTTGCTTGGGTGGAAGAATGTGGGGTGGGGCGGGATGGTGATGATTCGGCAGGCAAGCGCGCGGGATGCCGGGCGGCTCGGTCGGATGGTGCGTAGTTCCGAGGCGTACAAGGGGAAGTATGCGTCGATGGTTGTCGGGTATCGGGTGGGGCCCGATTACATAGAGGCACATCGGGTTTTTGTGGCGGTGGATGAAGAGGGTGATGGTCGGCTGCTCGGATTCTATTCGCTGATTGTTGATCCTCCGGAGCTGGATCTGATGTTTGTAGCGGATCATGCGCAGGGTGCGGGTATCGGGCGGCTGCTGATGGAGCACATGCGGGGCGAGGCACGGCGGGCGGGGATTGTGAGTGTGCGGGTGGTGTCGCATCCGCCTGCCGAGGGTTTTTACCGGAGCGTGGGTGCTCAGTGGATCGGAACGGATTGGGCGCGGCCGCCGGCGGTGATGTGGGATCGGCCGGAATTCATTATTCCGGTGGGGTAGGGGATCGGTCGGCGTATGTGTTCTCGATGGCCTCGAAGATGTTGGCCCGGAAGAGGGAGAGCCGCGGTAAGGCGGGAACGGGTGCGGCGATGAGGCCGCGGAATTCCTGCAGGGCGGCCGTCGCGACGTCGCCGGTCAGCAGGCCCTCGTAAAGGGCGAGAAGGCCCAGCGCATCAGGTTGATTTTGTAGTGGGGTGCGGTGGTGCCCAGTTGGCTGTCCGGTGCCTTTGGTGCCTTTGGTGCCTTTGGTGCCTTTGGTGCCTTTGCTGTCTTTGCTGTCTTTGGTGTCTCTGACGTGACGTCATGGTGTGTGGTGCGCTGTGCTCGATGACGAGTGATACGCGTGAAGGGCCGGCATGCATGGCGCTGACGGTCGAGGCGGGGTGGCGGGCGGCCGGCCCGTATGGGCACGGAAACCGTTGGCGTGTGCAGCTATATGCCGGGATGATGTCGGTATGGGTAATGCATCGCGGACGTTTGAGGATCTGGTGGCCGAGGCGGACGCCGTATTGGTGGCCGGCTGGGACTTTTCGTGGCTGGAGGGGCGGGCCACTGAGGAGCGGCCGTCGTGGGGCTATCAGCGGGAAATGAGCGGGCGGTTGGCGCGGGCGTCGGCGGCGTTGGATATTCAGACGGGCGGCGGGGAAGTGCTCGCCGAGGCGGAGGAATTTCCGCCGGTGATGGTGGCCACGGAATCCTGGCCGCCGAATGTCGCCAAGGCCACCGCGCTGCTGCATCCGCTCGGCGCCGCCGTGGTGGCCGATGCGGACGAGCCGCCGCTGCCGTTCGCCGATGCGGCCTTCGACCTGGTGACCAGCCGCCATCCGGTGACCGTGTGGTGGGAGGAGGTCGCCCGGGTGCTGCGGCCGGGCGGCACGTACTTCTCCCAACAGGTCGGCCCGGCCAGCGTGTTCGAGCTGGTGGAGTACTTCCTGGGGGCGCAGCCGGAGGACGTACGGCGGGCCCGGCATCCTGAGGATGCGCGGCGGGCGGCGAAGGCGGCCGGGCTGGAGGTGGTCGATCTCCGGGCGGAGTCGCTGCGGACCGAGTTCCTCGATATCGGGGCGGTTGTCTACTTTCTGCGGAAGGTGATCTGGATGGTGCCCGGGTTCACCGTGGACCAATACCGGGATCGGCTGCGGGAGTTGGACGCGTTGATTCGGCGGGAGGGGGCGTTTGTGGCCCATACGACGCGGTTTTTGATCGAGGCGCGGAAGTAACCCCAGCCGATCGATTCTGATTCCGGTTCCGGGTGACTTCGCGCCCCGTGGCTCACCGACGCCCCGCCGACGCAATCGTCCCCCGCGCCTCCTGTTCGGTCAGCCCCGTATGGCACGCGGCCTCGATGAGCCGGGCGCCCAGTTCCTGGCCCAGGCCGGCGTCGTGGGCGCGGCAGGCGGCCCAGAAGAGGCGGGCGTTGCGCTGGCCTTTGGGGGAGGTGCGGACGAAGCGGATCAGTGCGGAGGCGGGCTGCGGGGGGACGGGGGAAGGGGTTTCGTGGCGGCTGGGTGGAGGAGTCAGCAGGGCGAGCAGCGCGTGCGGTGCGGGGGCGGGTACGCGGGGTGCGCCGGGCGCGAGGACATAGCGGCCGCGAGCCGTGAGGGAGCCGGGGCCGACCAGATAGCCGCCGGCCCCGCGGATGTCGATGCCCGGGGCGAGACGCCCGATGGAGTTGGGGACGGGTGGCGATGGCGGGCCGGTGAACCAGAGATGGTGGCCGCCGCTCGGGGTGCGGACGGTCACCGTCGGCGGCAGCGGGAAGCGGTGCTGTTCGGCGAGGAAGCGGAGGGCGGTGAGCGCGTCGGCGCCGTTCTTGGTGTCGAGGTCGATGCCGATGAGGTGGTGCGGCGGCAGGCCGCAGGCGATGCCGTACCCGGTGGCCCAGGGGGCCGCGGCGAACATGCGGCGGATGTCGAGGGGATCGCAGCTCGCGTCGTGGACGCCGTGCCCGATCCGGCCGCAGGTGCCGCGGCAGGGCGGCGTCTCGGGGTGACCGCGGTGCGGTGAGCGGATGGCGGGGTGCTTGGTGCGGGTCAGCGGGATGACGGCGTAACCGCGCTCGGCGGCGTACAGGGCGTGGGCGAGCGCGGCGGCATGGGCGTCCGGGTGCGGGCGGGACGGCGGGCGCGGGGCCGGCCGGGGCCCGGCGGCGGGCCCAGTGGAGAGCCCGGTGGAGAGCCCGGTGGGCGGTGGGTCGGCGGCATTGCTTTGTGGCGTGCCCATGGGTCTATTTTCGTACGAATGTTCGAGAAAAGGAAGGGGGGAGGGGAGGGGGAGCCGGGGTGGAGGGGGTGGAAACGGCAGGTCACGAGGGCTTGGGGGCGTGGGCGGGGGCGCTGGGGCGTGGAGATGGTTTATCCGATGTTCCTCATACTTGCGAGGGAATCGACCCTTGATGACGGGTTCGCCGGGGATTCGGTGGGCAATTCTGAGGTCGCGACGTCGAGGCAGACGCCGGGTGGTCGGCCAACTACCCGGTAAGCAAATGAAGTTGGCAAGCAGATCGCAAACAGATCAGAGCCACCAGTTCAGAGCCACCAGTAGTGACGCAGAGCGGATCGTGTCGGTCCGATCGCGTAGGTCAGATCCAGAAGTTGTGTTCCGTAGGAGGAATAGACATGGCAAGCACCCGTACCGCCCGCGTCATCGCTGTTGCCGCCGCCCTGCCCTTTGCGGCCGTTCTCTTCAGCGGTGTGGCGCAGGCCGACAACGGCGGCCTTGCGGACCATGGGTCGAGCTCGGCCGCCGTGAGCCAGGCGGGTACCGGCGTCGTCGGCGACAACAACGGAAACTCGACCACCGGCCAGCAGGTCGCCAACGGTGCAGGCGCCTCCAACCAGAACAACACCGCGAGCGTGAACGGCTCCGGCTACACGGCCATCGACCAGGACAACGCCAGCGTCAGCTTCGGCAACAACGTCGGCTGACCTTCCCCGGCCCGCCGCCATGGGGAGTGGCGGCCGGCCGAAGAGGAGCGATGGATGAGCCAGGACAGGTGATCTGCCGAGGTCGGCACGGGCGGTTCGCGGGCTGCGCCGGGGTTCACTGCGCCGACCTTGACAGCGAGCGGGTTTCTGACGGACAGTCAGAAACCCGCTCGTTCGTTCGTACGCCCGGCTCCCCTGCGCACCGGACGTACGGCCACCAGAAGGGGAGGCCGCCGACGTGCACCTCGCCCCCACCGCGCGCCAGGAGCAGCTGCGCACCGAACTCCGCGCCTACTTCCGGGACCTGCTGCCCGACGGGCCGGTCGAGGACCCCGCCGCACAGCGCGCGGTGCTCCGCCGCATCGGCGCCGACGGCATGCTGGGACTGGGCTGGCCGACCGCGTACGGCGGCCAAGGGCGTGGCCCCGACGAGCAGTTCGTCTTCTTCGACGAGGCCTACCGCGCGGGCGCGCCCGTATCGATGGTCACCCTCAACACCGTCGGTCCGACCCTGATGAAGTACGGAACGCAGCGCCAGAAGGACTTTTTCCTGCCGCGCATCCTCACCGGCGAGATCGTCTTCGCGATCGGCTATACGGAACCGGAGGCGGGCACCGACCTCGCCGCCCTCCGTACCCGCGCCACAAAAGCGGGCCCGGACTGGCTGATCGACGGCAGCAAGAGCTTCACCAGCAACGCCCACCAGGCCGACTGGATCTGGCTCGCCTGCCGCACCGACCCCGAAGCCCCCAAGCACAAGGGCATCTCCATCCTGCTCGTGCCCACCGACGCACCCGGCTTCTCCTGGACCCCGATCGAGACGGTCGGCGGCCTGATGACCACCGCCACGTACTACGACGGCGTACGGGTCCCGGCCGGCAGCCTCGTCGGCGAGGAGAACGCCGGCTGGCAGCTGATCACCAACCAGCTCAACCACGAGCGGGTCGCGCTGGCGGCGATCGGCATGCAGGCCGAGGACGCATTCGAGGCGGCGTTGGCGTACGCCCGTACACCGGACCCGGAGACCGGCCGGCGACCGGCGGACCGTCCCTGGGTACGGTCCCGGCTCGCCGAGGCGCACGCCCGGCTGGCCGCCACCCGGCTGCTGAACTGGCGGCTGGTCGGTGATGTGGGCGCGGGGACGCTGAGCCCCGGCGATGCCAGCGGCGTGAAATTCGCCGGTACGGAGAGCACCGTCGAGGTCTACCGGATGTGCCAGGAGGTGGTCGGCGATGCCGCCCTGCTGCGGGCCGGGTCCCCGGGGGACTTCGAGGGTGGTGAGCTGGAGCGGATGAACCGTGCGGCGCAGATCAACACCTTCGGGGGCGGCGTGAGCGAGGTCCAGCGGGAGATCGTGGCGACGATGCGACTGGGGATGCGGAGGGGGCGGCGGTGAGTGATCTCCAGGCGGACGGGCTCCAGGCGGACGGCCCCAAGGCCGACGGACGCCAAGCGGGCGGACTCTACGAGCGGCTGAAGGCGTACGAGGGGCGGCCCGCGGCCACCGCCGGCGTCGGCAAGGACCCCGTCAATGAACCGATGATCCGGCACTGGTGCGAGGCGATGGGCGACACCCACCCCGCCTACCAGGGCCCGGACGCGGTCGCCCCGCCGACGATGCTCCAGGCCTGGACGATGGGCGGGCTCTCCGGGCACACCGACCGCTCGTCGGCGTACGACGAGCTGTTCGGGCTGCTGGACGGCGCCGGGTACACCTCGGTCGTCGCCACCGATTGTGAGCAGGAGTATCTGCGCCCGCTGCGCCCCGGCGACCGGATCACCTTCGACGCGGTGATCGAGTCCGTATCGGAGCGCAAGACGACGAAGCTGGGGGCCGGGCACTTTGTCACGACGCGGATGGATGTCCGGGTGGACGGGGATCCGGAGCCGGTGGGGACGCACCGGTTCCGGATCCTCAAGTACCAGCCCACCCGTCTCCCGCCACCACCCTTGCCGGAGGCGCTCCGCGCCGCCCCTTCCACTGCGCGGAAACCGAAGGCCAAGCGGCCGCGGCCGGTGATCAACCGGGACAACGCAGGGTTCTGGGACGGCGTCGCCGGGCATCGCCTGCTGATCCAGCGGTGCGGCGGGTGCGCCACGCTGCGCTTCCCCTGGCTGCCCGGGTGCAACGCGTGCGGATCGCAGGAATGGGACACCGTCGAGGCGAGCGGCGAGGGCACCGTCTATTCGTACGTGGTGATGCACCATCCGCCCTTCCCCGCCTTCGCCCCTCCCTACGCCGTGGCCCTCATCGAGCTCGCCGAAGGGGTGCGGATGGTCAGCAATGTGGTCGGGGTGCCGTACGACAAGGTGCGGATCGGGATGCCGGTGCGGCTGGAATTCCTGCGGGTGGACGAGGACTTGGAACTGCCGGTGTTCAACGGGCTGGTGGGGAGCGGCGGCTGATGGACTTCACGCCTACGGAGGAGCAGTCGGCCGCGAGCGCACTGGCTGCCGAGATCTTCGCCGATCTGTCGACGCCGGAGCGCCTGGCCGGGCTGGGTACGGCCGCCGACGCCGAGCTGTGGAAGGCGCTGTGCGCGGCCGGGCTGCCGGGTGCGGTCGAGGAGACCGGGCTGCTGGGGCTCGTCCTGCTGCTGGGGGAGCAGGGGCGTACGACGGCGCAGGTGCCGTTCGCCGCCAGCTGCGTGTACGGGCTGCTGGCGCTGGGCGCCCACGGCAGCGCGGCGCAGCGGGAGCGGCTGCTGCCCGGCCTGCGGGCGGGCGACGCGGTCGCCACCGGCGCGTTTCCGGCGCAGTCCGGCGTACGGGCCGAGGGGCTGTCGGGCGGGGCGGGGCGGCTGACCGGCGTGGTCCCGGTGGTGCCGTGGCTGCGCGAGGCGACCCATGTCCTGGTGGCGGACGCCCGGCAGGCGCTGTGGCTCGTACGGACCGATGACCCAGGGGTGCGGCGCGACCCGGTGGCGACGACCGCGCCGTGGTCCGCGGGGCGGCTCGGCCTGGACGGGGCGCCCGGCGAGCGGCTGGGCGGCGCCGGCGCGTACGCCGACGTCCTGGCCACCGCCCGTATCGCCTTCGCCGCCCTCCAGGCCGGAGTGTGCGCGGGCTCGCTGGCCCGCGCGGTCGCGCACACCACCACCCGCGAGCAGTTCGGCCGCCCCCTCTCCACCAACCAGGGAGTCCTGCTGCGCGCCGCCGACGCCTGCATGGACACCGAGGCGATCCGGGTCACCGCGTACGAGGCCGCCTGGCGCCGCGACGAAGGGCTGGACGCCGCCCCGCATGCGCTGACCGCCGCCTGGTGGGCCGCCGAGGCGGGCACCCGTGTCGTGCACACGGGCCAGCATCTGCACGGCGGCATCGGCGCCGATGTCGACCACCCCGTTCACCGGCACTTCCTCTGGGGTCGGCAACTGGCCGCCTATCTGGGATCGGGAGCCCAACTCCTGGAAGAGATGGGTGAGTTGCTCGCCATGGGTGAGTTGCTCGGCACGGACAGGATGCCCACCCCGCACGAGTTGCCGAACGAGGAGGGCCGGGCATGAAGGCCGGCGACGAGCTGCCTCCCCTGGAGGTCCCCATCACCCGCACCCTGATCGTCGCCGGCGCCCTCGCCTCGCGCGATTACCAGGACGTGCACCATGACGCCGGGCTCGCCAAGGAGAAGGGCTCGCCCGACATCTTCATGAACATCCTCACCACCAACGGCCTGGTCGGCCGGTACATCACCGACCACTTCGGGCCCACCGCCGTACTCCGCAAGGTGGCGATACGCCTGGGAGCGCCCAACTACCCTGGAGACACGATGGTGTTGAGCGGTACGGTCACCGCCGTCGACGGTGCCACGGCCCGGATCCGCGTCGTCGGCGCGAACGGGCTCGGCCACCACGTCACCGGCACGGTCACCGTCCACCTGGAGGCCGGCCGATGAGCGTCCGCCGCCCCGACTCCCTCTCCGGCCGGGCCGCCATCGCCGGCATCGGCGCCACCGAATTCTCCAAGGACTCCGGCCGCAGCGAACTCAAGCTCGCCGTCGAGGCCGTACACGCCGCCCTGGACGACGCCGGGCTCGCCCCCGCGGACGTCGACGGCCTGGTCACCTTCACCATGGACACCACCCCCGAGATCACCCTCGCGCAGGCCGCCGGCATCGGCGAGCTGTCGTTCTTCTCGCGCGTCCACTACGGGGGCGGCGCGGCCTGCGCCACCGTCCAGCAGGCGGCCCTGGCCGTCGCCACCGGCATCGCCGATGTCGTCGTCTGCTACCGCGCCTTCAACGAGCGCTCCGGCCGCCGCTTCGGCTCCGGTGTCCAGCAGCGCGAGCCGTCCGCCGAGGGCGCCGCGCTCGGCTGGAACCTCCCGTTCGGGCTGCTCACGCCCGCCTCCTGGGTCGCGATGGCCGCGCAGCGCTATCTCCACACGTACGGCCTGACGCCGGACGCGTTCGGCCAGGTCGCCGTCACCGACCGCCGCCACGCGGCCCGTAACCCCGCCGCGTACTTCTACGGCAAGCCCATCACCCTCGCCGACCACGCCGCCTCCCGGTGGATCGTGGAGCCGCTGCGGCTGCTGGACTGCTGCCAGGAGACGGACGGGGGCCAGGCCGTCGTGGTGACCTCGCCCGAGCGGGCCCGCGACCTGCGCCGGCCGCCGGCACTGATCACGGCCGCGGCGCAGGGGGCCGGCCGCGCCCAGGAGCAGATGACCAGCTTCTACCGTGACGACCTGGCCGGCCTGCCCGAGATGAACGTCGTCGCCCGGCAGCTGTGGCGCACCTCCGGGCTCATACCCGCCGATATCGACGTCGCGATCCTCTACGACCACTTCACGCCGTTCGTGCTGATGCAGCTGGAGGAATTCGGCTTCTGCGGGCCTGGCGAGGCCGCCGATTTCGTGGCCGCGGACGCGCTGCCGCTCAACACTCATGGCGGGCAGCTCGGCGAGGCGTATCTGCACGGCATGAACGGGATCGCGGAGGGCGTGCGGCAGCTGCGCGGGACGTCGGTCAACCAAGTACCGGATGCGGGGCGGGTGCTGGTGACGGCGGGGACGGGGGTGCCGACGTCGGGATTGGTGCTGGGACGGGACGGGTGAGGGGCGGGTGGTGTGACGGTCCCGCCGGCCGCCACCCGGCGGCCCCACAGCGCCACCACCTAGGGGTAGCGGCGGGCCCGTCCCCCCTGAGGAGGTGGGGCCGGCACCACCTGTACAACTTGAGGGGGAGGGGTCTTCGGCACCTGGGACCGATCCCCCAGCCCCCGGCCCGCTTCTAGCGTGGACCACATGACCACGCCAGTGTGCAAGGGCGCTTCGACCGCCGCTGTGTTCCCGACGTTCTCGTCCTATGTACGGGCCCGGGGGCCGGTCCTGCTGCGCGCTGCGCGGTCGCTGTCCGCCAACCCGAACGACGCCGAGGACCTGCTCCAGACCGCCCTCGCCAAGACCTTCGTGGCCTGGGAGCGCATCGAGGACCACCGCGCCCTGGACGGCTATGTCCGCCGCGCGCTGATCAACACCCGCACCTCCCAGTGGCGCAAGCGCAAGGTCGAGGAGTTCGCCTGCGACGAACTCCCCGAGCCGGACCCGACGCCGGCCCCCGACCCGGCCGAGCTCCAGGGCCTGCGGGATGCGATGTGGCGCGCGGTGATGCGGCTGCCCCCGCGCCAGCGGGCCATGGTCGTCCTGCGCTATTACGAGGATCTCAGCGAGGCCCAGACCGCCGAGGTCATGGAGGTCTCGGTGGGCACGGTCAAGAGCGCCGTCTCCCGCGCCCTGGCCAAGCTCCGGGAGGATCCGGAGTTGGCGGTGATCGGGTAGGGGGCCTTGCCGGGGGAGGGGGCGAGGGCCGGTGGCTTGTGGTCGGCAACTCCCCGAAAAACCGGCGGGGTTGCACCACCCCGGCGAGTAGATTGACCCGATGTCCGAACTGCGAACCGACCGCCTGATACTCCGCAACTGGCGGGAGTCCGACCTCGCCCCCTGGGCGGCGATGAATGCCGATCCCGAGGTCCGTGCCTACTTCCCGGATGTGCTCACGCGCGAGCAGAGCGAGGCCTCGGTGGCCCGCTTCCGGACCGGTATCGCACGGCGGGGCTGGGGGTGGTGGGCGGTAGAGGTGCTCGACACCGGGGAGTTCATCGGGGTCACCGGGCTGGGACCGGTCGAGGACGGCGCGCCGTTCGCCGGGCTGGATCCGGCCGATGACAAGGCGCCGTTCACCGCAGTGGAGGCCGGCTGGCGGCTGCCCCGGTCGGCCTGGGGCCACGGTTACGCCACCGAGGCCGCCCGGGCCGCCCTGTCCTACGGCTTCGAGGACCTCGCGCTGCCGGAGATCCTCGCCGTAACGGCTGCCACCAATCTCCGCTCCCAGGCCGTGATGCGCCGCCTCGGCATGACCCACGACCCCGCCGACGACTTCGACGACCCGGCCTACCCCGAAGGCCCGCTGCGCCGCAGCGTGGTGTACCGGATCCCCGCGGAACGGCAGCGGCGCCGCACCGGCGAGTGAGGCGGGGGCGCTACGTTCCCCGGCTCACCAGCAGTCTGCCCACGGCCTGTTCCAGTTCGGCGATGCGGTCGGCGAGGTTGGTGGGTTCGGGGCCTTCCGTGTCGCGCAGCATGGATTCGATCTCGGTGAGCTGGCCGACGACCTCGGCGAGCCGGGCAGCCTCGCCGGGGCCGGTGGCGAGGGCGTCCTGCCCGTGGGGGAGGCCGACGCGGGGGGTCAGGGGGGACTCGGAGGACGGGGAGGGCGTGGAGGGGGAGGTGGAAGGCGTGGTGGGGGGTGTGGAGGATGCGGAGAGGGTGGGGGTGTCCGGGAGTTCTACCGTCTCCATGGGCTGGGCCGGCTGGGGGGACGTGGCCGCGGGAGGTGGCTCGGCGGGTTCCGTGGGCTCCGAGGGTTCCATGGGGAGCTGGGCGGGGGCCTGGGTCACGGCGTCCCCGGCGGCCTCCTCCGATGTGAGCAGCCGCTTCAACTGCTCGGCCTGGGCGGCCAGTTGGCGGTTCTTCCGGTGCAGTTCCAGGAAGACATTGACCTTGGTGCGCAGCAGCCATGGGTCGAAGGGCTTGATGAGGAAGTCGGCCGCGCCGACCGTGTAGCCGCGGTAGGCGTAGTTGGGGTCCACGGAGGCGCCGGTCAGGAGGATGATCGGGACGTCCTTGGTCTGGTCGAGGCCCTTGATGTTGGCGGCGGTCTCGAAGCCGTTCATGCCCGGCATCAGGACGTCGATGAGGACGACCGCGAACTCCTCGCGCAGCATCGCCTTGAGCGCCTCCTCGCCCGAGCGCGCGCGGACCACGTGCTGGCTGAGCGAGCCGAGGACGGCCTCCAGGGCGACCAGGTTCTCCTCCATGTCGTCGACGATGAGGATGCCAGGGGGGCTGTCGAGTGCGGTGGTCATGTGGCCTCCCCCGTAGTGCCGCCGGTGTCGTCAGGGCCGGGGGTGTCCGGCTCGTGGGCCGCCGGCTCTCTGGCGGCCGTCGCCTCCCTGGCCGCTGCCTCGCCGGACGCCGCCTCGGTGGTTCCGTTGCTGTCCGGGGGCTCCGGCCGTGCGGCGGGTCCCGTACGGTCCTGCGGATCCAGGAGGCGGCAGATCACTGCCAGCAGCCGGTCGACGTCGACGGGCTTGGGGATGTAGTCGTCGGCCCCGCTCTCTATCGCCTTCTCGCGGTCGCCCGGCATGGCCTTCGCGGTGAGCGCGATGACCGGCAGCTCCGCGAAGCGGGGTGCGTGACGGATCGCCTTGATCATCTCGTAACCATCCATTTCGGGCATCATGATGTCCATCAGGATCAGCGACACATCGGGCGTCCGGTCCAGGACCTCGAGGCCTTCGCGGCCGTTCTCCGCGTACTTCACGCTGATGCCGACCCGGCCCAGTACATGCGTGAGCGCGAAGACATTGCGGATGTCGTCGTCGACGATGAGGATCTGGCGGTTGGCCAGCACCCGGCCGGGGCGGCCGCTGAGCCATTCCCTGAGGCGGGTGGTCTCCGGCCAGGCGACGTCCGGGCCATCGGGGCGGGAGGCGGCCGGAGTTGCCGTACGGGCGGGGGCTTCCGGCTCGTCGAAGGCGCTCACCGGGTCCTTGGTGTGCGCCTCGGCGTCGGGCGCCGTGCCATCGGTGCGGAGCTCCGCAATTTTTCCTGCCACGACGGGAACATTACGCACAGTAGTTCCGTTGTCACGAATAGTGGGAATGGAGGCGGTCGTCGAGGCCGGGGGAAGGGAGAGGAGGGTGGCGCCGGTGTAGCGGGCGGGGACGTAGAGGGTGAAGGTCGAGCCGGCGCCGGGTTCGCTTTCGGCGATGATCCGGCCGCCGAGCAGGGCGGCCATGTCGCGGCTGATGGAGAGGCCGAGGCCGGTGCCGCCGTACTTGCGGTTGGTGGTGCCGTCGGACTGCTGGAACGCCTCGAAGATGCCGTTGAGTTTCTCCGGCGGGATGCCGATGCCGGTGTCCTTGACCGCGAAGGCGAGGACGACATCGGCCTTGCGCAGGGGCTCCTCCGTGAAGTCGGCGGACGGTACGCGTTCGACGCTGAGTTCGACGCCGCCGGTGGAGGTGAACTTCACGGCATTGGAGAGGAGGTTGCGCAGGATCTGCTGGAGGCGCTGTTCGTCGGAGAACAGCTCGCGGGGGACGTTCTCGCCGACCTTGACGTCGAAGGAGAGGCCGCGGTCGGCGGTGAGCGGGCGGAAGGTCGCCCGGACGTAGTCGAGGAGCTTGTCCAGGGGGAGGGCCTTGGGGTGGACGTCCATCCTCCCTGCCTCGATCTTCGACAGGTCGAGGATGTCGTTGATGAGCTGGAGGAGATCGGAGCCGGCGCGGTGGATGGTGACCGCGAACTCCACCTCCTGCGGGGAGAGCCGGCTGTCGGGGTTGTCGGCGAGGAGGCGGGAGAGCACGAGGAGGGAGTTGAGGGGGGTGCGCAGCTCGTGCGACATATTGGCCAGGAATTCGGACTTGTACTGGGACGAGGTGGCGAGCAGGGCCGCCTTTTCCTCCAGCTCGGCGTTGGTGAGCTGGAGCTCGTCGGAGCGTTGGCGCAGCTCGGCGGTCAGCCGCTGGGATTCCGAAAGGAGGGATTCCGTACGGGAGTTGGCGATGATGGTGTTGATGGAGACGCCGATGGTGTTGGCGAACTGGTCGATGAAGGCGAGGTGTACTTCGCTGAACCGGCTGAACGACGCCAGCTCGATCACGCCGAGCACCTGGTCCTCGAAGAGGACGGGCAGGATGACGACGCTGGCGGGAGCGGCGGCGCCGAGCCCGGAGCGGATGGTGATGTAGTCCGCGGGGACGGCGTCGACGAGGATGCGCTTCTTCTCCATCGCGGCCTGGGTGATCAGGCCCCAGCCGGGGGTGCCGGGGCTGGGCAGCGAGCGCCGGCCCTCGGCCTGCCCGGTGCCGTAACCGGCGATGAACTCCAGCCCTTCGCCCGGCTCTGCGCCCGCCTCGGCCAGGAAGAACGCGCCGAACTGCGCGTTCACCAGCGGTGTCAGCTCGCGCAGGATCAGGTCGGCGACCTCGACCAGGTCGCGGTGGCCCTGCATCAGGCCGGCGATACGGGTGAGGTTGGACTCCAGCCAGTCCTTGGCGCGGGTGGTCTCGCGCAGGTTCGCCACCATGAGGTTGACGTTGTTCTTCAGCGCGGCGACCTCGCCCTGGGCCTCCACCGAGATGGAGCCGGACATATCGCCCTGGGTGACCGCGCTGGCGACCTCGGCGATCGCCCGGACCTGTGTGGTCAGGTTCAGCGCCAGCTCGTTGACGCTGGTGGTCAGCTTCTTCCAGGTGCCGTAGACGCCCTCGACCCGGGCCTGGCCGCCCAGCTGCCCCTCGCTGCCCACCTCGCGCGCCACTCGCGTCACCTCGGAGGAGAACGACGAGAGGGTGTCGACCATGGTGTTGATGGTGGACTTGAGCTCCAGGATCTCGCCCCGGGCGTCCACATCGATCTTCTTGGACAGGTCGCCCTTGGCCACGGCCGTGGCGACCTGGGCGATGTTGCGGACCTGGGAGGTCAGGTTGTCGGCCATGGAGTTGACGTTGTCGGTGAGGTTCTTCCAGACCCCGGACACGCCGTGGACCTGCGCCCGGCCGCCCAGCCGGCCCTCGGTGCCGACCTCGCGGGCCACCCGCGTGACCTCGTCCGCGAACGCCCGCAGCTGCTGAACCATGGTGTTCACGGTTTCCTTCAGCTCCAGGATCTCGCCCCGGGCGTCCACATCGATCTTCTTCGACAGGTCGCCATTGGCCACGGCCGTGGTCACCTGGGCGATGTTGCGGACCTGGGAGGTCAGGTTGAGCGCCATGGAGTTGACGTTGTCGGTGAGGTCCTTCCAGACCCCGGATACGCCCCGGACCTGGGCCTGACCGCCGAGGTTGCCCTCGGTGCCGACCTCGCGGGCCACGCGTGTGACCTCGTCGGCGAAGGCGGACAGCTGGTCCACCATGGTGTTGATCGTGGTCTTGAGCTCCAGGATCTCGCCCTTCGCCTCCACGGTGATCGTCTTGCCGAGGTCGCCCTCCGCGACGGCGGTCGCCACCAGGGCGATGTTGCGGACCTGAGTGGTCAGGTTGTCGGCCATGAAGTTGACGCTCTCGGTGAGGTCCTTCCAGACCCCGGATACGCCCCGGACCTGCGCCCGGCCGCCCAGCCGGCCCTCGGTGCCGACCTCGCGGGCCACGCGTGTGACCTCGTCGGCGAAGGCGGACAGCTGGTCCACCATGGTGTTCACGGTGTCCTTGAGCTGCAGGATCTCGCCCCGCGCATCCACCGTGATCTTCTGGCTGAGGTCGCCGTTGGCCACCGCCGTCGTCACCTGCGCGATGTTGCGGACCTGCCAGGTCAGGTTGGACGCCATGAAGTTGACGTTGTCGGTGAGGTCCTTCCAGACCCCGGACACGCCCCGGACCTGCGCCCGGCCGCCGAGCTGGCCTTCCGTGCCGACCTCGCGGGCCACGCGCGTGACCTCGTCGGCGAACGCCCGCAGCTGGTCGACCATCTTGTTCACGGTCAGCTTCAGCTCCAGCAGCTCACCGGTGGCCTCGACCGTCACCTGCTGGGTCAGGTCGCCGCGGGCCACCGCCGTGGTGACCACCGCGATGTCACGCACCTGCGCCGTCAGCCGCGACGCCATGGTGTTGACCGCCTCGGTCACATGCAGCCAGTCGCCGGAGAGGCCCTGGGCCTTGGCCCGGCCGCCCAGCCGGCCTTCGGTGCCCACCTCGCGGGCCACCCGGGTGACCTCGCCGGTGAACAGCGACAGCTGGTCCACCATGCGGTTGACGCCGCTGCCCAGGCGGCGCAGATCGCCGCGGAGCTGGCGGTTGCCGTCGTGCAGCTCGACATGCTGGGTCAGATCACCGTCCGCCACCGCATCCAGCACCCGGGTGGCCTTCGAGACCGGGACCACCAGCGCCTCGAGCACCGTATTGGCCGCATCCACATTGGTCGTCCAGCCGCCCTGGCCGGGGCTCGCGGTGATCCGCTCGTCCAGCCGGCCCTGCCGGATGATCTCGCGGCGGACGCGCTGCAGCTCGCCGGCCAGATGCGCGTTACGGGCCACGACCTGGTTGAAGACCCCCGCGATATCGGCCAGTACACCGTCCTGGACGCCGTCCGCATGCGCCGTGAAATCCCCGTCGCACAGTGCGTTCATGGCCGCGAGCAGCTGGCGCAGGTCTCCGGTGCGGATCTGCTGGAGGTCGCCCGGCACCGTTTGCAGGGCACCCGTACGTACCTCCTGCCCGTCAGGCGCGGTGTCGGAGCGGGCAGGGGAGGGGGAGCTTCCCGGGTGCGGAGGTGGAGAAGCGGAGTGAGGCCGGGCCGGGTCGCGGGCCATGGCGAACCATCCCCCAATGATCCATTTGGGCAGATATGTCATAGTATAAAGCGCTCACCATTACTTCTTCCCAGGCGCACCCAGGGGGTGCAGTGGGGCCGTTGTCCGCACCCGCGACGGAAGCCGTGTCCCGCAAGGGGCTGCCGGCGAATCAGCTCGCGCCCGCCGGGGCCCGCAAATTCGTCCGTACGGTGCTCACCGAACGGGCCCGGCGGCGCCCTGCCACCCCCGGTTCGGCCGCGCTCACCGACCGCTTCATCGACGACGTGCTCCTCCTCGTCAGCGAGCTCGTCACCAACGCCGTCATGTATGCCGGTACGGAGATGGATGTGACCTGCCGCCTGGAGCCGGGCCGGGCGCGAAACGGCGGGGGCAACGGCCCGGACGGCGAGGGCGACGGTCCCGCGACCATGGGCGTCGTCGTCGAGGTCGCCGACCGCCACCCCTCCCGCGGCGTACACGGCGGCGTGGACGCGCGCACCGGTGAACCCGGCTTCGGCCTTCAGCTGGTGAGCGCGGTGGCGGAGTCCTGGGGCGTGACCTACCGGCAGTCCTCGAAGACGGTGTGGTTCCGCCTGGTGGCCAAGGAGGGCGAGCCCGAGCCCCCCGGCCCACCACCCGCCCGGCCACGTGCTGCCGCGCGCCCCGCAAGCGTCCACCCCGCCCACCCCGACCATCCCGCCCACCCCGACCATCCCGCCCATCTGGCCCACGCGCACCCCGCCGAATGGGCAGACCGCGGCGGCCCCTCCTTCCTCGCCGAGACCAGCGAGCTGCTGGCCGGACAGCTCGACCAGGACATGGTCACCGCGCTCGCCGCGCAGCTGCTCGTCCCCCGCCTCGCCGACTGGTGCGCCATCTGGCTGAGCACCGAGGCCACCGGCATGAAGCTGTCCCGCGTCTGGCACGTCGACGAGCGGCGCATCCTGCCGCTGCGCGCCGACCTGGAACGGGACGCGCCGGTCGGCGGGGTGCGTAGTGCGGGCATCCCCTGGCCCTGGCCGGAAAGCGCCGGCGCCGAGCACATCGGCGGCTCGGCCCTGGCGTTCCCCCTGGTGGCGCGGGACACCGAACAGGGCCTTCTGCTGCTCGGCCGGGCGGGACACCTGCAGATGACGGACACCGTCGTACGGATGGTGGAGGACGTGGCCCGACGGGTGGCCCAGGCCGTGTTCACCGCCCGCCAGTACACCCGGCAGACCACCATCAGCCAGGCGCTGCAACGCCGGCAGCTGCCCGCGTCGCTGGCCAGCATCGAAGGCGTCGACACCGCCATCGTGTACGAGCCGCACGGCGAGGGGCAGACCGTCGGCGGCGACTTCTACGACATCTTCCCGATGGGCGAACACCGCTGGTGCTTCCTGCTCGGCGACGTCCAGGGCAAGGACCCGGAGGCGATGTCGGTCACCGGACTCGCCCGCCACCTGGTGCGGCTGCTGGCCCGCGAGGGGCACGGCGTCGAGTCCGTCCTCGGCAGACTCAACACCGCCATGGCCGAGGAGAGCGCCGAGGCCGTGGAACTCGGCGGCGAACAGGCCAGCTCCCGCTTCCTGAGCCTCCTCTACGGCGAGCTGGAGGTCGAGGCGGGCATGTCCGGCGCCCACTGCACGGTCGCCACCGCCGGCCACCCGCCGCCGCTGCACCTCTTCGTCGACGGAAAGGTGGAACCGGCCTCCGAACCCCAGATGCTCCTCGGCATCGACGAAGGCTCCGATTTCCAGGCCACCTCCTTCGACCTCGCCCCCGGTGAGAGCCTGCTCTGCGTCACCGACGGTGTCACCGAACGCCGCTCCGGCAATTGGCAGCTCGACGACAACGACGGCCTGGCCGAGATCCTCCGGGACGGCATGGGCCTGGGCGCCAAGGCGCTGGCGGAGCACGTACGGCGGGCGGCGCACGACTTCGGCACGGGGCCGGTGGAGGACGATCTGTCGGTGCTGGTGCTCCAGGCGGTCCGCGGCGGGAACGGACAGCGGGGGTGAGGGGCGCCTGGCCGGAAGGCCGGTCCGTGCGCCGGGAACAGCCACCCCGGCGGGTGACCAGCCACCCGGCGCGCTGAACCGCCCTCCCGGTTTCCTGACCTGCGGGCAAGAACACACTCCAGGCGCGTGACATACCACCTGGTATGCATCGAGAATCGCAGCACTACCCGTCCGTAACCAAGCGGAGGCACCCGGTGCTCAGCACGATGCAGGACGTATCGCTCACGGTCTCGCGAATCCTCACCCACGGATCGACCGTCCACGGTGATTCCGAGGTCATCACCTGGACCGGTACGGATCCGCACCGCCGTACCTACGCCGAGATCGGCCGCCGGGCCGCCCAGCTGGCGCATGCGCTGCGCGAGGGACTCGGGGTGGCGGCCGAGGAGCGGGTCGGCACGCTCATGTGGAACAACGCCGAGCACCTGGAGGCATATCTCGCCATCCCCTCCATGGGGGCGGTGCTGCACACCCTCAACCTCCGCCTGCCCGCGGAGCAGTTGACCTGGATCATCAACCACGCCGGGGACCGGGTCGTCCTCGTCAACGGCACCCTGCTCCCCCTGCTCGCCCCCCTGCTGCCGCAGCTGCCCGCGGTGGAGCACATCGTCGTCTCCGGCCCCGGTGACCTCTCCCTCCTCGGCGGCTCGTCCGCCCAGGTGCACGACTACGAGGAGCTGCTCGCCGGCCGCCAGGAGACCTACGCCTGGCCGGACATCGACGAACGTGAGGCCGCCGCCCTCTGCTACACCTCCGGGACGACCGGCGACCCCAAGGGCGTGCTCTACAGCCACCGTTCGCTCTATCTGCACTCCCTCCAGGTCAACAACGCCGAGGCGTTCGCGCTCAGCTCCCGCGACCTCGCGCTGCCGGTCGTCCCGATGTTCCACGTCAACGCCTGGGGCCTGCCGCACGCCGCCTTCATGGCCGGTGCGTCCCTGCTGATGCCGGAGCGCTTCCTCCAGCCGGCCCCGCTCGCCGAGATGATCGCGTCGCTACGGCCCACCATCGGCGCCGCCGTCCCCACCATCTGGCAGGGCCTGCTCGCCGAACTGGACGGCAACAAACGAGATGTCAGCTGTCTGCACACGGTCATCATCGGCGGCTCCGCCTGCCCGCCCGTCCTGATGCGCGGCTTCCAGGAACGGCACGGCATCCGCGTCGTCCACGCCTGGGGCATGACCGAGACCTCCCCGCTGGGCTCCGTGGGGCATCCGCCGGCCGGGGTGAGCGGCGAGGAGGAGTGGGCCTACCGCGCCACCCAGGGCCGCTTCCCCGCCTCCGTGGAGGCGCGGCTGATCGGCCCCGGTGGCGAGGAACTGCCCTGGGACGGCGAATCCGCGGGCGAACTGGAGGTCCGCGGGCCGTGGATCGCGGGTGCCTACTTCGGCGGCGCCGAGGGCGAACCACTGCGCCCGGAGGACAAGTTCAGCCCCGACGGCTGGCTGCGCACCGGCGACGTCGGCACCATCACCCCCAACGGGTATCTGACCCTGACCGACCGTGCCAAGGACGTCATCAAGTCGGGCGGGGAGTGGATCTCGTCCGTCGAGCTGGAGAACCACCTGATGGCCCACCCGGGCGTCGCGGAGGCCGCGGTCGTCGCCGTACCCGACGAGAAGTGGGGCGAGCGGCCGCTGGCGACGGTGGTGGTGACGGACGGCTCGGCTGTCACTTACGAGGAGCTGAAGGCGTTCCTCGGCGAGCGGGTCGCCCGTTGGCAGCTGCCGGAGCGGTGGGCGGTGATCCCGTCGGTGCCGAAGACGAGCGTGGGCAAGTTCGACAAGAAGGTGCTACGGCGGCAGTACGCCGACGGGGAGCTGGAAGTGACGCGGCTCGGGTGAGTCCCGCGGGCGGCCGTGGGGGGGGGCGGGCCGGGCCCCCCCCCCCCCCCGGGGCGCCCCGCCCGGGGGGGGCAACC